>JAJFJI010000153.1 GCA_021774205.1 Nitrosomonas sp. | reverse complement strand
TGCGAAAAATGGGTGGATCACATGCGAGATCATGGCTTTACTGTAAAAACCCACGATGTAGGCAATAAAGAAATACGAAAAAAAATGGGCATGTCTGAGTCACTCGGTTCATGCCATACGGCTGTAGTAAATGGTTATGTTTTTGAAGGGCACATACCGGCGCCGGATATTAAACGTTTCCTCAGGGAGCGACCGAAAGCATTAGGCCTGGCTGTTCCTGATATGCCACATGGCTCGCCAGGTATGGAAGGAAGTCGCGTTGATCCCTACAGTGTGTTGATGGTCAAAGAGCGTGGTGATACACGAAGAGATGCCACAATATATAACCGCTATGACCCATATGCCAAGCCACAAGCACAACCGGCGCAAACGGGTTCTGAGCCACAGGGTGGTTCAGTCATGCGGTTAAAATAAAAACAATGGCAAGCAACCAATGATTATGCGTTATCTTCTGTTAATAATCAGTGTTGTTCTAGTTCTTGGGTGCGAAGAGTCGGCTTCACCGGACAAAAGTTCGGCAACCTTTTCCTTTTTTGAAGGTGGTGAAGTAATGGCAGTTCGTAAGTTTGATCCGGCGCAAATTGAACGTGGAGAGGTGGTTTATCGTGCCAATTGCGTCGGTTGTCATGGACAGAACGGTGAGGCAACGCCAGACTGGCGCAAACCAGGTGAGAATGGTAAGTATCCGCCGCCGCCACTGAATGGAACAGCCCATACCTGGCATCATTCGACGGAAGTATTAAAAAGAACGATACTTAAAGGCGGCCCACCTGAATTCGGTTCCATGCCAGCCTGGGAAGGCAAGCTGACAGAACAACAAGTCGATGATGTGATTGTGTGGATTAAATCACTTTGGCCCGATGAAGTTTACGATGTCTGGTACAAAAATTTCGAAGACAAGCAATAACGACCCGTTCTAGAAATTTTCACCGGGCATTTTTCCCGGTAGATAGGTGATTTATTAACGCTTCACCTTCTTCAAATAATCGTTCTTTTTTAAGAATAACGACGTAGAGAAAATCTGAATTTGCCGCAGTAACTCTGCCAAGAAATTCTCATGGTATACACCAAAAAAAGCCCTGCGTTACTGATCATTGGCCTGATCATGCTGGCGATCTGGTATTTTGCTGAGAGCGGTATCTTAGCGCCGGTTATTGAACATCTTGCTGCGGATAAAAAATATCGTTACACGCCTGAACTTATCACCATTCCGCTTTGTTTTGGTGTTGTTGCAACAGCTTTTGGCATTTGGCAATGGTTTGGCGCGCATAAGGAAGGACACTGGGATTATTACTCATCCGCCATTGCAGGGGGTATGTTTATTCTGTTGATCACCATGCTTGTTCGTTGGTTTATTGCGCCGGAAATCGCGGTTTTTGGCGCACAGTTTGGCGAAGTCGGTGATACCGGGAAATATATCCATGAGTTATTGGGTTTAAACTATGTGGTGATTGGCATTGTCACAGGGATTATTATTGTGAATGTCTTCAAAATTCCTGGATGGGCAGAAAACGGTGTTCGTCTGTCCCGCCTTGGCCTAAAAACCGGGGTTATTCTATTGGGCGCTTTGTATAGTGCGGCTGAATTAAAGAATCTGGGCGGCTTGTCCATTATGATGATTGGTTTTTTTGTGTTGGGTTCGGTGGGAATCGTTTTGTGGATGGGAGCAAAACGTAATATACCAAGTTCCATGGGTGGCGTCCTTTCAGCTGGGGTGGGCGTGTGTGGGGTATCCGCAACGGTCGCCGTTGCGCCGGTAGTCCAAGCTAAACCGATAGAAATTGCCTATACTATTGGTACCATTTTGCTCTGGGGCGTGGGCTGCATGTTTTTATTTCCGATTATCGGTCACATGCTGAATATGAGCTACGTTCAATTTGGGGCGTGGGCAGGGACCGGAATTCTGAATTCGGCGCAGGTTGCCGGTGCTGCACTGGCCTATCAGCCGGATGGCATTGAAACGCTTAAAGTTGCCGAGATCTTTAATATTACCCGGGTATTGATATTGCCGATAATCGTGCTATGGCTGGCAATGTGGTATGTGAAGCAGGAAGGAAACGCAGGCGTACAAGTCAATGTTGGCAAAGTAGTCATCGAAAAATTCCCGATATTTGTACTGGGCTTTATTCTGATGTTTGCGCTTTCGACAACCGGTGTTTTTGCACCGGCTAACCATTATCAGGGCAAATATTTTGGCAATACCCCTGAGCAGGGCTTTAAACATGAGAACCTGTTAAAGGCCGAACAAATGGTTTTGTTGCAATCTGAGATGAACCATGTTCAACGTGCAGACTACCAAGAAGCGTTGCAACGCCTTACGGAAAACGGCAAAATCATGTCAATTGATGATGATATCGCTGTACGGGGATTGATCAATGCAGGAATAATGTCTCCAAATGCCAGCAAGATTCTTAAGAATGCGCATGATGCGGTTCGCCATACCGCAAAAAAAATAGAGGCATTCCGGCAATGGATCACCTGGCTATTTGCTTTTGGTCTCGTCGGGTTGGGGATGCAGATTACCGTCGGTTCGATGAAGCAGGCGGGTGGACAACCTGCAATTATTGGTGGAATTGTTGGCTTCATTAAAGCGGCATTATCGTTGGTTGTCGTTATGATGTTGGTGAGTGAAACTGTCTAATAGGGTTATTGATGGAAAAACTGAAAACACAATCATTTGACCGTGGTTCGGCGCTGTCAATTTTTGGTAGTGATCGTAAAGAAGATTTGATCGCGTTAATATTGGCGCTCATTCTTTCGTTTTTCATTTATTTCACTTACTAATCACGGGCAAGCTGTCTTGGATTGCTTGTAGGCCGTGTTCAAACATATTTTACTGCCAAGTCATGGCACAGTAGGCGCATTAGTTGCTGAATGCAAGGCAATGTCGATGTGCGCCAGAGGCAGCAAAATTCATCACTTGATCGTTGTTCCATCATTCTGGAAAGGGATGACGGGTGACGACTGGCTTAATAACGGCAGTACACGCGACCAGTTCTG
>JAJFJI010000152.1 GCA_021774205.1 Nitrosomonas sp. | reverse complement strand
CTTCATCTATATTGTCATTTATTTCATGGGCTATTATGGCGCATATGTTATCAACTTGATGACTGTTCGCCCCATGATTACTAACCGCTACATAGCGGGGCTGGTACCCGTTTTCCTTTTTGCTATCGCACATGGCTACAGCATCGTTAACAGTCCACCGCCACAAGGCCAAAATACAAGTATCGAATATGCGCTTAGCTTTAATGTTGTTATGCCGCTTGTCATTATCGTATTGGGTGCAGTTTATGCGATGTGGAATAAAAAAAGTGACGATTTAGATAAAATTGACGACAACGATAACAGTGACGACAACGATAACAGTGACGATTTAGATAAAATTGACGACAAAGATAACAGTGGCGATTTAGATAAAAGTGATAATAAAGATTCATAACCACTTGTTCGGTTGCAATTAATTTTTTAGAACCACACACCCCTCTCTCATCCCCTCGACCACTTTGTACCTTAGCGTCACTCTATCAATCTGGCGGCTTTTAGTCTTCACCCACTTACTGTTTTCTTTCCACATGAATATGCGCTTTTTGCGTGCTCAATGTACCTTGTTCAATAATGGCAAGGGTTAATCTAGAAATCGCCACACGTTTGCCCGTCGCTTCCTCAACAATATCGGTTTGCCAAACCTGCGTACGACGACCTGTGTGTAACGGTGCACAGGTTCCGATCACCGCACCCTGTGTTACAGCACGAATGTGATTTACATTAATTTCAAGACCGACAGCACGGAATTTCTCAGGATCAATGGTCATCCATCCCGCAACACTCCCCAACGTTTCAGATAAAACGCAACTTGCGCCTCCATGCAGAATTCCAAAAGGCTGCGTTGTCCGTTGATCGACCGGCATCCAGCCTTTTAGAAAATCAGGACCAACTTCTAAAAATTTAATCCCGATATGCTCACCCATGTTAGCATTACGTAGCCCTTCCAGATAATCAACTTTGTAATCTTTAAACCAAATACTACCCATTAAACGATTTCCTTATTTTTAGAATATTGGAATAATTACAAATGAATTATATCGAAGCATTTTTAGCTGAATAATGCATTAATTAATAAGTCCTATTGGATCTACCTTAAAACTTCCACCACAATTAGATTTGAATTCACGATCCGAATTTCTTACCAAATCCCCCAAATCTTTTTTTTCATTAATGTTTTCTGTCAAATGAATATATACATCGACCAGATTCCCATCCTTACATTTTAGCTCAATCCCTTTATGCGTATTTAGACCATGCGTACAATCTACTCGCTTGATAAATTCATCTTCAGTAACAATTTCACCGATACTACGAGACATAAAGTAGCTCATATCAGACTCATTAAATTGCTTCGTTAACTCAATTGCAACGTCAAAGTATTCGTCGATTGACCATTGTGTCTGGCATGTGCCATGTTTAAACCATTCATGACGCTGAAGACAAGAACCCGCCGCCGCACTCGGCATAACTTGCTTAAGATTGTTTCTAACTTCCGCGAAAAGTGTTAACGCCGGGTAGTCACAAAAATCGCCGGGCTTTGACCGCACCTCACCGCAAAATTCGTATTTAATTCCGCATCCGCGCTTATTGGGCCATAAGCCATGTAGTGTAAAATTTCGGGCTTGATAGGATTTTGTGTCCGCTACTTGACATTCAGGTTTATCACGATGTGTCTCACAAAACGAGGGTTGCCAACTTAACGCCAACACATAACTGTCTTCAAGTCCCGGTGTGCTGCATTCATTGCGACCCCTACCATTTTTTCCTATTTGGACATCGACCACGCCACAATAATCAGCAACCCAACGTACCTGAGGATCTCCGTTAGGTATGTTCAGCCGATACCAGGACGGATTATCTGCCTTATTGACTTCAACAACAGTATAACTTTGACCTACAACAATTTTCGCATGATCTGGATTGGTGCGTTTGTTTTTTGAAATAAATGCTTCACAAGACTGTGTTGCTGTTAACGTACCGTCTGCTGGGGCACTTGCCAACCCATCAATTGACACGATATAAATCGCTAACATGACGGCAATGAGTTTCATCATTCTAGTCATGCGTATTGTCCTCTTATGATTGAAATATTGCAGCTATTCAGCACATCGCAGTAACCGTTCAGATTGTCCATTTAATTTGTGAGTTCAAGGTGCAAAATGTGAGTTTATACGTGACAATGATCATTTTGTAACGCCGAAATGGCGGATTTTAGGGGCAAGTTACGAGATAATAAAGGGTGGATCCTTGGATTGCAAAAGACGACATTTAAAAACTGTCGTTGAACCCAACGCGGGAATTTTTGGATTTAAACAACGATTTGCTTCGGTACGCAACCAGCAGGCAAACGTTGCTTTATTTTTTTACGGGGCCATTTTGCAACATCTCTGCCGCGTGTTTGCGTGTCGTTTCGGTAATTTTCATGCCACCTAACATGCGTGCAATTTCCTCTATCCGCCCCTGCTTTCCAAGCACAGTGATACGACTTGAAACTTGTTTGCTATTTGACTGATCCGTTGATTTACTCACCTGCCATTGCTGATCTGCTGTTGATGCAACTTGAGCCAAGTGTGTAATACACAATATTTGGCGCTCCTCACCCAATTTTTTCAACAGATTACCGACTATTTCCGCAACACGCCCGCCAATACCAACATCGACTTCATCAAATATCAACGTGGGCGCTGTCCCAGTTTTGCTGGTTATAACCTGTATCGCCAGACTGATACGTGATAACTCACCACCTGATGCCACTTTTTCCAGTGGTTTTAGTGGGTGACCCTTATGAGCAGAAACCTGAAATTCAACTTGTTCCAAACCACCCGCGTTACCTTGTTCCAGTGGCAATAATGCAACAGAAAACTGCCCGCCCTCCATCGCTAATGTTTGCATTGAAGAGCTAACCTGTTGTGCCAACAATTGTCCCGCTTTTTCGCGCGTTTTACTCAATTTCTTGGCCAATTTGAAATAGGCATTCTTCGCTGCTATTTCGTTCTCCAAAAACGCATCATCCGCTTGGCCAGCACTCAATTCTACTAATCTACTAGTGATTTTTATCAACAAACCCGGCAATTCATCGGGAATGACACGATATTTTCTGGCAGCTGCATGAACAGTCGCCAACCGCTCTTCTATTTCTTGTAAACAATGTGGATCTAGATCAAGGTGCTGCTTATAATGTTTTAATTCATAGACACTTTCCTGCAATTCAACTTGCGCTGACGCTAATAAGTCTAGCGCCGTTTTTAAATTGCTATCGTAATCCAACAAATTATGCAGCTGAACAACGACAGCATTAATTTGTGAAATGGCTGCTGTTTCGTTTTCCGACAAAACGTCCAGACCCTTTTCCACCGCTTCCAACAAACTTGCAACATGAGATAGTCGACTATGATCTGTTTGCAATGTCTGCCATTCTTCGGGAGAAAAATTTAAATTCGTGAGCTCATGCTGTTGCCATTCTAGCAATTCTCGTTCTTGCTGATAATTTGCCGAATTCTGTTCCCAAGCAATCCGCTGTTGATATAGCCGCTGCCAGTGCTGATATGCACTTTTCGCCGCTTTTGCCAATTCACCGTTGTCAGCGTATGCATCAAGCATATCCCGTTGCACCGCTGACCGCAATAAAGACTGATGCGCATGTTGGCCATGAATATCTACCAGATATTCACCTGCGTTACGTAGTTGCTGCAAAGTTGCCGTGTGCCCATTAATAAACCCACGGGAGCGGCCATTTGCGTCAATCGTTCTCCGTAATAAACAGGCACCAGGGTCTCCTTGCAATGTATTATTTGTCAACCATTCGGCCAATTCCGGCAACAAACTGATATCAAACAAGGCACTGATCTCGGCACGATCACGATGATAGCGTACCTGACTAACATCACCACGACCCCCCATCACAAGAGAAAGCGCGTCTATCAAAATAGACTTACCCGCACCCGTTTCTCCTGACAATACAGTAAATCCAGGAGAGAAATCCAGGTCGATTTCATCGACAATAACAAAATCCCTGATGCTTAAATGCGTTAGCATAAATATTATTTAACCTAAAATCCTCAGTTGGACGGTGTTTAACGTGCGTTGTTGTTTCTTTTGGCAAGGCGCCATGAGACGGTATAACTCGTTATTACAACGAATTGCAACGCAGTAAAAAAGAAACAACGGCGGGCTATAAGCATCATCGCGTCCTCCCCTTAAAGGTGAATGTCATAGTGAAATATATTAGCCTTCTTTTTATGAGGTTACTTTTTACTGTCGCGGTCAACTGAGGATTTTAGGTTTAACGATTATCAGGGAAATTCACTCCATCCTAGTTTCTCACGCAACATTCGGTAATAACTATGACTGGTGGAATGTAACAACCTGACAGTTCTTGGAAAACGCTGCACGACAATTTTATCGGCCTGCTCCAAATCAAATGAAGAGTGGCTATCACAATTAACGCGAACATCGGCGATGCCATGCATCAGAATTTCCACCCTTGCCTCTGGTCCCACGACAATTGGGCGATTGCTCAGTATATGAGGACATACCGGAACCAATGCAATTAAATCAAGGCTGGGATGCAGGATAGGACCACCCGATGATAGCGCGTACGCGGTTGAACCCGTTGGTGTTGCAACTATCAAGCCGTCCGAACGCAGCGAATAAACATACTCGTCGTTTATTCTAATCTCAAATTCGATCATGCCACTACTGATGCCTCGATAAATTACAACATCATTAAATGCCAATGCATTAAAACTACTATTTTCATTCCGTACCACTTCGGCAAATAGCAACATACGCCGCTCAGTGACATATTGGCCCTCCAAAATAGCGCCAAACGTTTCCAACATAGTATCAATTGACAAATCGGTAAGAAAACCGAGACGTCCTTGATTTACGCCAATGAGTGGAACATCGTAAGAAACGAGCCTACGCGCAATATTCAGCATGGTCCCATCACCGCCAATAACGACGGCCAGATCAGCCTCTTGACCAATTTCCTCTAACGTAACAGCCTGATATTTATCACTGGATATTTGCGAAGCACTAAGCTCATCAAGAACGACATCGAAATTACGACGCACAAGATATTCAGCAAGACTTAATAAAGGCGCTGCAATTTCAGTATTCTTGTACTTGCCAATCAATGCAATCTTTTTAAAAGGTGACATCATCACTTGATAAAACAAAAAATAACTATATTAGTTCAATAAAAGGAGCGCAAAAAATTGCCGTTAAGAATCATATTACCTATTTAACTAAAATATTGCCTCAGCATTTGTCAGATGAAAAAAAACATCTTTATTATGTCACGAAATCCTATTATAAAATTTATACCAATTAATGCTTTGGGAAAGCAGACAAGAAATAAGCAGTCCAAAAACAAATATAATCTTGTAAGCCCGCATGGTGCCAAGCCATTTGGTGTAGAATCGCCCGATGTTAAATGAACGCGCCCAGATCTTGCTGAAAACCTTAGTTGAATGTTATATCCATGAAGGTCAGCCAGTTGGCTCTCGAACACTATCAAAGTTTTCCGGTCTGGATCTGAGCCCTGCTACAATCCGAAATGTAATGGCTGACCTTGAAGAAAGGGGTCTGGTCACCAGCCCGCATACATCAGCTGGACGAATACCAACGCCCCAAGGTTACCGTTTGTTCGTCGATTCATTGCTGGTTGTCAAGGAACTTGACAGCATGTCGCTTCACCATTTGGAAAATCAATTACATCCTGATAATCCATCGCGATTAATCAACGCGGCTTCCCAGCTACTGTCTGAGCTGACAAAATTTGCCGGTGTAGTGGTAACTCCCAAGCGTACCGGTGCTGTGTTCCGCTATATTGAATTCATGGCTTTGTCTGAAAAACGTATTCTCCTTATACTTGTCACGCCAGAAGGTGATGTCCAGAATCGTATTATTTTTACCGACGCCAACTATAGTCAAACCGATTTAGTTGAAGCGAGTAATTTTATTAACCTGCATTATGCAGGATGCACATTAGATGAAATACAGGGTCGTCTTCATGGCGAATTAAAACAGTTGCGCCACGATATGACCTGCCTCATGAATGCCGCCATTGAAGCTAGCGGCGATGTTATTAACGAAAGTAGTGAAGCAGTTGTACTTGCCGGCGAACTAAGGTTACTTGAAGTCAATGACTTGTCCGAGAATTTGACCGGCCTGAAGAAACTCTTTGAGCTATTCGAACGTAAGACCATGCTATTACAATTGATGGAGCTCTGTCGACAAGCACAAGGTGTAAAAATTTTTATTGGTGGCGAATCAGATATCGCATCGCTGGAAGAATTTAGCGTCATTACTGCACCCTATGAGATGGAAGGAAAAGTGGTAGGCACGGTCGGCGTCATTGGGCCCCGGCGTATGGCCTATGAACGAATTATTCCAATTGTGGAAGTAACAGCAAGGCTTCTTTCTAGCGGGCTATCACAACAATAATATACAACGTCCCTACTTTATCACGCTCACTTACAAAAAAATATATAAATAACATAACTATTCAGCTTACCCCTAACATCCGCCATTTCGGTGCTACAAAATGATCATTGTCACGTGTAAACTCACTTTTTGCGCCTTGAACTAACAAATTCCAGGAGCAATCTGAACAGTTATCGCGACGTACTAAATAATTACTAAATAATCATGAAATCAAACCAATCCGAACCAATTTATCAGCACGGCAGTCAAAAAAGAACTGGCGTTTTACTCATCAATCTGGGCACACCGGATGCACCAACGGCAAAAGCGTTGCGCCCTTATCTCAAAGAATTTCTAAGCAATGCACGAATTATTGAAATCCCGAAATGGATTTGGTGGCCAATTTTGCACGGCATTATTCTTACTTTCAGACCCAAAAAATCAGCTGAAAAGTATGCGCAAATTTGGATGTCGGAAGGTTCGCCACTAAAAGTCCATACCGAACGCCAAACAGACTTATTGCGCGAAATGCTGCAAAAACAAACAGGCCCTGACCCAATTGTCGAATACGCCATGAATATAGGCAGCCCATCGATTGCAACCGTCATGCAGCAAATGGTGAAGCAGGGCTGCGAACGCATTCTCGTTTTGCCGCTCTTCCCACAATATGCCGCCAGCAGCACCGCTGCCGCTGTGGATAATGTCTTTGGTGTACTAAGTAAAATGCGTAACATGCCTGCAGTCCGTACCGTCAAGCAATACCACGATGACCCGGGTTATATCGCTGCACTCGCAAAAAATATCCGTGAATACTGGGAACAATATGGCAAACCAGATAAACTGATTATAAGCTTCCACGGCGTACCACGTGCAACACTGGATAAAGGTGACCCTTATCATTGTTTATGCCAAAAAACAGGAAGATTATTAGGTGAGGCGCTTACCCTAAACGCGGACCAATATCAAGTCTGTTTCCAGTCAAGGTTTGGTCGCGCAAAATGGCTGACACCCTATACATCTGACACACTGCAGCAATTGGGCAAGGAAAAAACACAGCGAGTGGATGTTGTTTGTCCCGGTTTTGTTGCAGATTGTCTTGAAACACTGGAAGAGATTGCTATAGAAGCTAAAAACACCTTTATTGGTGCAGGTGGCCAGGAATTTCATTACATTCCCTGTCTTAATGAGCGGGATGACTGGATACAGGCGCTCTGTGAAATCACCCGCCATAATCTACAGGGATGGCTGGAGCCAGAACAATCTAAAGAAGAAGCTGAACGATCTCGAAAATTAGCGCTGGAAATGGGCGCTAAGGAATAACCAACGCAACCTTGCCAAATCAAATATTTTTTTTATGCCCTGTTTTAGTTTCCTCAATAATTTGAGCATCTTCAATAATCACACTATCCCCCTCTCTTTCTCCTTCTTCCGGCTGAGTGTGCGTAGTTTTGCGTAATTTTCGACGCCACCACCAAAGCCGTATACCGAATACCCCCGCTGCCATAACGAATAGGGCAAGAAAAGCCGCAAAAAAGAAAGCACCTAATACTGCCATAATGATTAGAACGGGAATGAATACTAAAATGGCTACCCAGCGATTAACTGGTGAACCGAGCATGCCTTGATCAAATGGTGATTCAGTTTGCCTGTATTCAGAAATTTTACTGATTATTATCTTTCTATCGTCATCTTTCATTGCATAAGCTCCTCTATTTCCGCAACGCTTTTCGGTGCGGTAATCGTCAATATGTCATGCCCTGTCTCGGTTACTGCAACATCATCTTCGATACGTATGCCGATATTCCAAAAATGTGGTGGCACATTCTCCGATGGGCGAATATAGCAGCCAGGTTCCACCGTCAAAGTCATTCCTGGTTGCAATAAACGCCATGAACCATTCAATTTGTAGTCGCCGGCATCATGTACATCCAGCCCCAACCAATGGCCAGTTCGATGCATATAAAAACGTTTATAGTCTTCCGATTCAATCACGGCATCCACACTTCCCTGGCACAAACCAAAATCGATTAAGCCTTGCACAAGCACCTTTAGCGCTGCTTGATGAGGATCATCCCAGGTATTGCCGGGCCTCACAGCGGCTATTGCAGCAACCTGCGCGGATAATACCAACTCATAAACGTCCTTTTGAACGGGTGAAAATTTTCCGTTTACCGGAAATGTCCGGGTAATATCAGCCGCATAACCATCGAGCTCACAACCCGCATCTATTAACAAAAGATCTCCATCTTTTAATTTCGCATTGTTTTCGATGTAATGCAATATGCAAGCATTCGCGCCACCCGCAACAATCGGCGTATAGGCAGGCGCCTGGGCACCCCGTTGACGAAAAATACAGAACAACTCTGCTTCTATCTCGTATTCATGCTTATCCGGGCGCGTCAATTGCATAGCCCGTCGATGGGCTTCGGTTGATATCACCGCTGCGTTTTTCATCACGTCAATTTCTTCCGCGCTTTTAATGATGCGCATTTCATCAAGTATTGAGCAACTGTCATAGATTTTTGCAGGTGCGCTCACCCCTTTTCGTACCGCTTCTTTTACCTGATTAATCCACCCGGTTACACGAATGTCCCATGCAGCATCCTGCCCTAATGCATAATACAAAGTCGGTTGATTCGCCAATATCTCCGGTATCATTTCATCTAGCCGGGAAATGGAATACGCTTCATCAAAACAAAATGTTTCTTTTGCAACTTCCGGACCATAACGAAAACCATCCCAGATTTCGCGCGTTTCATCTTTATCACGGCAGAAAAGAATATGTTTTGACTCAGACTGACCCGTTTCTGCTACGGTCACAAAAACGGCTTCTGGCTCACGAAAACCCGTCAGATAATAGAAATAACTATCAAAGCGATAGGGATAATGCGCATCACGATTTCTTATCCGCTCCGGTGCAGTTGGAATGATTGCAACACCACTTTGCATTTTTGATGTTAAATGCTGACGGCGCGTTCTGTACGATTCCATAGGGTTCATTAGCTTAATTTTGCCACTCTTTAGACATCAATCTTCCGATTATTTAATAACCTATTCAGATAATTTAACCGCTCAGAGGTTCCTACATCAATCCAAATTTCACTAAAATACTCGCCGCTAACCTTTTCTTCATTGATTGCCTGGCATAATAATGGCGCAAGTTTTGTTGGGGTATTTTGCTTAACATCACTAAACAACTTAGGCTGATAGATGCCGATTCCACTGAAAGTAAGCCTTTTACTTCCATTTAACTTGATCTGATTATTATCCAAAGAAAAATCACCTTCAGGATGATGAGTTGGATTATCGACTTGAACCAGATGGGCAAGATACGATGCAGGGTCTGCTTGCATACGCTGCAGAACTGGCAACAATAAAGTAAAATCTAACTCGCAATAAACATCGCCATTGACTACCAGAAACGGCTGTTGTTCTGATTGATTGGTCAATAACGGCATTGCGTTGGCAATACCCCCTGCCGTCTCCAGTACCAGTGGTTCATGTGAATAACTGATATTAACACCATAGCGTTCACCGTCTCCCAAAGTACTTTCGATTATTTCGCCAAGATACGCATGATTAATCACAATGTCAGTAAAACCTGCACGCGCCAAATTCTCCAGGTGATATTCAATGAGCGCTTTTCCACCAGCCTGCAGCAGTGGTTTGGGTATGGTATCGGTCAAAGGGCGCATCCGTTCACCGCGTCCAGCAGCCAAAATCATCACCTTGAACGGAGCTGATTCAGAAGGTGTAACCAATTTTTGATTCCGGTTTATCACACACTAGTTCGTCAAGTAGTTTCAATAACAAATGGAGCTCGCGATAACGTTTACAGGCTTTTCGCAAGTAATTCATCACCAGTGGCATATCCTTAAGGTAGGCATCTTTGCCGTCACGATAGTATAAACGGGCAAAAATCCCCAACACTTTGAGATGACGTTGCACACCCATCCATTCAAAGTCACGATAAAAATCAGCAAAATCCACTGCTACTGGCAAACCGGCTTTCCGCGCTTTTTCCCAGTAGCGTATTGCCCAATCTAGCAACCGCTCTTCTTCCCAATGGATATAGGCATCTTTAAACAGCGAAACAAGATCATAAGTGATCGGGCCGTAAACTGCATCCTGGAAGTCAATAATACCCGGATTAGGTGTCGTTACCATTAAATTCCGTGAATGGTAGTCACGATGAACAAACACACGTGGCTGCGCAAGATTATTTTTCAGGATCTGGTCAAAAACGGCTTGAATGACAGCTGTCTGACCGACCGCTAATTCAGTTTTCAGATGTCTAGCAATATACCAATCTGGAAACAAACTTAATTCACCAAGCAGTAATGCTTGATCATAATTTGGCAGCACACCGGCGCAACTTGCCAGCTGGATTTTAATCAGCGCATCAACCGCATCACTGTATAAACTGTCTGCATCATCAGCATTAGTATTAAGCGCCTGCAAATAGGTTGTATTACCCAGATCAGAAAGCAACAAAAAGCCCTGTGTTGCATCTTGCGTTAAAATTGTGGGCACATGCACTGCCGCTGACGTAAACAGGCCAGCTACATGCAAAAAAGGCGTGCAGTCCTCTTGTTGTGGCGGTGCATCCATTGCGATCAATGTCTCTCTTTCATCGAAGGTAATACGAAAGTAACGGCGAAAACTTGCGTCAGCAGAAGCAGGGGTTAACGTAAAAGATTTGTCGGGAAATTGTGTTTTGACCCAGCCTTCCAGCAACTGCAAACGCTCCATAGTTCACCTCCAACAACCTACTTGAATGCAAAAACGTCATTGAATTTTTATCAGAAATAGAGCGTAATAAAGAATCAATGGGCATCATTATTATAATAGCTGAATCAATCCTCTGATTGCCTATTAATTAAAAGTATGAGATTTTAACATGCTGCGGTTAATTAAATAACAGCGTAAATAACAGGAGAATAGATTATGTTGAATAAAAAAGTACTCGATGAGATTGGCTCTAAAGTCAGTGAAATAGTAGCGCAAAGTCCGGCAAAAGATATTGAAAAAAATCTTCGGGTATTGTTAATGGGCGTATTTAATCGAATGGACCTGGTGACACGAGATGAGTTTGATGTGCAACAAGAAGTACTACAACGCACTCGAGAAAAATTAATTATCTTGGAAGCAAAAGTAGCAACGCTGGCAAACCAGCTAGAACCAGAAACACCTGAAAAAATCGCAACTGAGCAACCAACAATGCAGCCCAAAGACGAATAAGCTGAAGACAAAAAAACAACGCAAACAGCATGCACAATTCAAGTGTTACAACCCACCGGCCATGAAACCATGGAAATAGTGCTTATCTTTGCGTAACGTTTCCCTTAATGTCACTTGCTGTCCTTTATAGCCGCGCACTTTCAGGGATGGAAGCGCCCCTGGTTACTGTGGAAGTCCATATCGCCAATGGCCTGCCAAGTTTCACCATTGTGGGTCTGCCTGAAACAGAAGTAAAGGAAAGCAAGGATCGCGTTCGTGCAGCACTACAAAACGCAAAATTCAAGATCCCTGCGCAACGTATTACCGTTAACCTTGCGCCCGCCGATCTACCCAAGGAAAGCGGACGATTTGACCTGCCAGTTGCACTGGGCATTCTCGCCGCAACTGGACAAATTCCTGCTGATGAACTAGATCAATATGAGTGGGCGGGTGAGCTTGCTTTGACCGGGGAGTTACGCCCAATACGCGGTGCGCTGGCGATGACTTATGGCGCATCACGCTCAGGCCGAAGTTTTGTTTTACCCCAACAAAATGCAGCAGAAGCGGCGTTGGTAAAAGAATCAATAGTTTATCCCGCACAATCATTATTACAGATCTGCGCTCACTTAACCGGACAAAAACGACTTCAGCATCACATTATTATTCCAGAAAAGGGGCCAGGACCCACGTTATCCAGCTATCCTGGCCTAGATGAAGTAAAAGGTCAGAAGCATGTCAAGCGTGCACTTGAAATCGCTGCAGCTGGTGAACATAGCGTATTATTGATCGGCCCGCCAGGTACCGGAAAATCCATGCTGGCCGCACGCTTTCCTGGCATATTACCGGCCATGACGGAAAAAGAAGCGCTGGAATCTGCCGCAATACAGTCACTAAGCAGCGGCAGTTTTAATGTTGCCAACTGGAAACGTCGCCCTTACCGTTCACCGCATCATACCGCTTCTGGAGTTGCACTGGTTGGCGGTGGCAGTAATCCACGCCCCGGCGAAATCTCCCTGGCAATGCATGGCGTACTATTTCTTGACGAGTTGCCAGAATTTGATCGCAGAGTCCTGGAAGTGTTACGTGAGCCTTTAGAATCTGGATATATTACGATATCTCGTGCCGCACGACAGGCAGAATTTCCGGCCAAGTTCCAATTGATTGCCGCAATGAATCCTTGTTCAAACGTTGCCTTTTTGCCACGGTTTCCGAAGGAGGTACAAGGAGGATTACTTCCTCCTTGATTTGATAATGGCCCACCGTCTGAACTTGGAAGGGAAGACGGTGGGGTGTAATACAAAGTGATTTCAACCTCACCATTACCAATCGTAATCCGCTCTACTATCGCTTCCACAATTCGGCGTTTTTCTTCATAGGTAAGAGTTGGCCAACGACTATGAACATCACGAGCTTCTTCAATTGCAGTTTCTTGGGAAAGTTGTGAAATTTTAAGGATATCTATCTGGGCTTGAAGTTCAGGAATTTGTTCTTCTAGCTGGTCACGACGCTCAGCTAGTGGTTTGTATTTTGTGCCAAAACCAGACTTATCGATCATGTCTGCCTGATAAAGATCATAGAGTTTATCAATCTCATGAGCGAGCTTAACGATTTCTTTTTCAAGAACTGAAAGAAGTTCAGTTTTTTCCCTTACTACTTCATTACCTTGTTCAAGATGAGCGTTGATCTCCTGATCTGAGACAAGAAAATTCTTGATCTGCTCATGAAATACTGCTTCCAGATCATCAATAGGCATTTTGTTCCGACACTTCTGGCAGGTGTATTTAGGACTGTTTGAGGGCACATACATCTTGGGTCCACAGATGCAGTACACCAGACCAGAAAAGAGGTGTACTACAGGCTTAGTAACGCGTTTAAGCTTGTTTCTTTGCGTATCAAGGCAATTGTTGCACTCTTCCCATAATTCTTCAGAAATTATCGGCTCAACCTCTAAATATACCCATTCAGATTCAGGTTTAAGTACCCATGAACCTTTGCCGTCTTGATTGCGGGTGTAGTTTGCCCGGCGGATACCTTTAGCAATGGGATCTCGCAGTAGACGATCAATAGTGGTATCAGTAAATTTGCCGCCATTCCTGGTTCGGTAGCCTTGTTCATTGAGAAGGCGAGCCACGGTCTTTTTCCGCTTATGCTCTCGGAAAAGCTCATACATGAGCTTGCGAACCGGTGATTCAACAGGATCAATGAGAAGTTCTTTGTCTTTCCATTGATAGCCATAAGGAGCCTGACCTCCGGTTTGTTTTCCTGCCCTAGCTCGGATAGGTACTGATGCCGCTACCCGCTCTGATATCTCTTCACGTTCCCATTGCGCCATGGCAGCGATCATGGTGTAGAAAAGGCGACCAGCAGGAGTTGAGGTATCGATAGATTCTGCCAAGGAGATCAGGTCAGCACCGTGATTTCTGAAGATTTCAGAGAAATCCAACAGTTCCTTGGTGTTACGCGCCAGACGGGCCAATTTTGAGAAGATAAGCCCTGTGATATGACCGTCACGTACGTCAGAAAGCATTTGTTTGGCTTCTGGCGTGTCTTTTACTGTCTTGCCAGAAACAGCATCCAGACGATACACTTCAACCACATTCCAGCCCTTCGCTTCCGCATAAAGACGAGCACGCCGTTCGTGGGTTTCTGGGCTTTCACCACGTACCTGGTCTTCGGTGGAGACGCGAATCCAGATGCCAACACGTTTTGGTTCGTTTCTTGTATTCATTTATACCTCATCTAGCATAAACTAAGATATTGAATTATTGGTTATTATAAACCTTTATCGACCTAATTGTTCTAACTCGACATGAATCTACTTCCAGCGTCACATTTAGAACAAAATTCCGAAATCTTTTCAATAGCAGATCCTTAATAAATGAGTAATAAACTAAGACCTGAATTATAGTATTCTTGATTTTGTGCAATCTGCATTAATGCCTGTCACACTCGATTTATCGCTAATATTAAAAGGGGATATCATGAAAGTTTATGTAGGTATCGTATTAATCCTATTCAGCTTTTTTAGTTATGCCGGGCCGCTACCACCAGATAATTTATCTGGCCAAACCCTGAAAGTGTGGCTGAAAGAAAATTGGCATGAAGGCAAACACAATGACCTTGGCTACAACGAAGCCAGACGGGCCATGTATAGTTTCATAGATAAAGATACCGATAATATGGTCACGGGTGTCTATTCAGGATTTAAACAAAGAGCCAGGGATACAACCTTCCTCAACCCAATCAATGCAGAACATACCATACCGCAATCCTGGTTTAATGAAAAATCACCGATGAGGTCAGATCTCCATCATTTATTTCCAACCCATAAAAACGTCAATTCAACTAGAAGTGACTCACCTTTTGACGAGATAGACGATAATTTAACTGAAAAATGGATTACCGCTGGTGATCCCGGGCTAAGAATAATAAGAAACAGTATCCCAACAGATGAAATAGATTCATTCAGTGAGGTAATTGGCAATGAAGCATTTGAACCACGTGAAGATCATAAGGGGAACCTGGCTAGAGCCGTATATTATTTCTATACCATGTATCCAGATGTTGCCGGTGATATTTCCAATATAGCCAAAAAAGAAGTATTGTTTCAGTGGCATCAAGATGACCCGGTAGATGCGGCTGAAAAAGAGAGAAATAACCACATTGAAGAAAGGCAAGGCAACCGAAATCCGTACATAGATCACCCTGAATTAGTAGTATTAGCTTGGGGTCATGACGATAATGACGGCATTGATCCTGATATAATCAGAAACATAGAAGCATTAAAAACTGAAATAAAGAAACTTGAAACTACGCTTGAAAACCTAAAAACTGAGCTTTCAAGGCTTGAGAATAGCTTAATTGATCACGCGTGTCCGGTTTAACTTTTCAAAACCTCAAATACCCCTTGCAACTAAAGGGGTATTTTAATAATATCGATTTTTCGATTTGAATTCAGGTCTGTGATAATTGACAGAGGATATTACCTCTAATCAATTATTGTTATGAATCAAGGAAAATATGTTTTTTCACAAATACTAGAGTTTGTTGATGATTATGAATTTAAAAAATGTATAAAGGAATATGGAGGAACTCACCGAGTAAGGTCTCTTTCTTGCCAGCTTCAATTGCGGTCAATGCTCTTCGGACAGCTTTCATACCGAGAAAGTTTGCGCGACATTATAACTTGCCTAGGTGCACATAATGAAAAATTATATCACTTAGGTTTTTACTCAGAAATTAAAAGAAGTACCTTAGCTGACGCTAATAAAAATCGAGATTGGCGAATCTACCGAGATTTAGCACTAACCTTGATAGCCAAAGTCAGACCAATGGAACCTGTCTCCCGTGAAATGGAGGAACTTGATTTAGATGCCACCGTATATCTTTTAGACTCAACGGTAATCGATTTATGTTTAAGTGTATTTAGTTGGGCTAAGTTCGATAGACGACACTCAGCCATCAAGCTAAATATGCAACTTGATTTAAATGGTGCTATTCCTGCTTTTTTCACCATTACCGATGGGAAAGTTAACGACGTGAATTTCCTTGATGACATCACTTATGAAGCTAAAGCTTATTATGTGATGGATAAAGGTTACCTTGGTTATGAACGTTGGTACAAAATACATAAAGCTGGAGCTTTCTTTGTTACTAGGGCTAGAAGCAATATGAGATTCAGTCGGTTGTATTCAAGTGCTGTTGATAAAAATTTAGGTATCTTATGTGACCAAATTATTACTTTGAATGACAGGAAAAGCAGAGTTAAGTACCCAGACAAGATGAGAAGAATAAAATATCGAGATGAAGAAACTAAAATTGTTTATATCTTTCTCACTAATGATTTCAATAGTACGGCATTAACCATTGCTGTTCTCTATAAAAACAGGTGGCAGGTGGAATTGTTTTTTAGATGGATTAAACAACATTTAAAGATTAAAACCTTTTGGGGAACTAGTGAAAATGCGGTGAAGACACAAATTTGTATTGCGTTGTGTGCTTATTTACTCATGGCTTTAGTTAAAAAGAAACTGAATATTGAGCTTGATCTCTACAGAATGTTACAGATTACATCAGTGTCTCTTTTTGACAAAAAGCCTTTAAAATCACTGTTTTCTGAGGTTGAGATA
Source organism: Nitrosomonas sp. (assembly GCA_021774205.1). Taxonomy (GTDB): domain Bacteria; phylum Pseudomonadota; class Gammaproteobacteria; order Burkholderiales; family Nitrosomonadaceae; genus Nitrosomonas. The sequence continues at coordinate 20,811 of JAJFJI010000152.1, read as the reverse complement.
CAGTTTGATGTCAAGGGTGGGCAAGAGAGGCTTGATTTACAATGGTTTTAAACCGGACACGCGTGCTTAATTGATGAATAATTAATGCCAAAGCAAATATTCTGCCAACCTGTTTAGTCGGATGTGAGTTTTGTATTATTCAATTCCTCGCCTTTCTTATTGTCAGGAATGCAGCATTTTTCACTTGAACCTTCAATGAATACAAAAAGGGAAGTAAGAAACATACCGTTTGCCATGGAAGGCACGGTATTTTGTTTTAAAGAACATGAACACCGAGCAACTCAAGTTTTTCTTTTTTATTCTCCCACCCAGGATACTTCTCATTTAGAAAAGCAAAAAATTTTTTATCGTGGTTTTTATACCGCATATGACATAGTTCATGAACAATTACATAGTCAATACAGTCTTTTGAAACGTGAATTAGTTTAGGATGTAAGACAATTTTTTCTTTACTAATAAAACTACCCCAACGTTTCTTCATGTCTCTTATTGACAGTGTCGGCATTTGTTTATAGTCAAACCTCTCCTTCATCACATCAAAACGATCAGCGAAGACTTTGTTTCTTTTTTTATTAAACCAGTTGGTTAGCAACTTTTTAGTATATGTACTATTTGTGACGGATTTAGTTGTTTGCACCAATAGTACGCCACGTAATAACGCTACCTTGTCATCAGAACCTTGCTTAACAAGTAGCTGGTGTTGACGACCCAAATAGTGAAAACTTTCTCCCGACACATATTCTTTTGTATAGGTCCTTCGTTGATGCTTTCCAAAGAAATGCAGTTGCTTTTGTAGCCAGTACCACTTACGTTTGAGAAACTGTTCTATTCTATCGGGAGCAGTATCGTGTGGGCACTTTACACAAATACGCATGTCAGGCGTGACGGTCAGGTTAAGTGTTTTTCTGTCTTGGCAAATGAGATCGTAGCAGTAGACGAATGAGCCAAAAATAAATTCTTTTTGATTTTTAGGAGAAGATTTCATAATTATTTTCTGCAAGCGTGAGCGTGCTGTTTATAATCGACCGCATATCCGCATCAGACAAATCTACCCCTTTCTCTTTCTTTACAACGTCATATAGATAATCATCCAGCATGTTCATAATATGACGTTTTACATCAAGATTTTTATAAAAATCAACAATTGCCTCAGCTTTCACAATACCGAATATATCGAGAGTAATAACAATAAACTCATCCTCAACAATGCCAAATTTCTTGAAATCTTCTCTGAGGTTACGGTAAAAAACATCTGATCCTTTTACTGCATCAACAGCGTCTGGTAGAGTATCGTCCTTCTTATTTACTACATCCTCTTTGATAAGTTTGAGTTGTTTTAGCGCAGCTACATCAGCAAGTTTGCCGTCACGCATCTTCTTCAATATCTCTGAAATCTTTTTAGAAAATCGCTCATAGAATTCAGGGTCAGAATCCAATTTCTCAGAAATTGTCTTTTGGGTTTGGGCTGCAATCGCCTCAGCTTTTGATTTATCAGAACCAAGCGTTTCAACCGCCTCCTCAAACTGTTTGCGGTCTGTGATGTTAATTTGCTTGGTAAGTAATTCGACGCCCTTTGCATCAACGTATTTATCCAAGATATTCACGAGTGACTGCTTGTACTCAGCAAGGTCAACCCGATCTGCATACTTCAAGCTCGCTGTCTTGCGAAGTTCCATAAACTTCTTGAGTTCACGGGTATACATATCAAGGTTATCAAACTCATGAACAAAGTCCTGCAATACAAAACACTCATTCAAGCTTTTAATAAATGCGTTGAGGGTTTTATAAAATACTTCACGAGTTGGAGCATCATCAAGGAGTTGTAGAAATGCCTCATCATCAGATGATCCCTTAATGGTTTTAAAAATGTCATGCAATAGACTGTAGCTTTGTTCAAGCTCTTCTATCTTGTCGGCAACATCAATAAGGGTTCCTTGAACATCAGCTTCATCGTAATTACCAAAGAGCTTCATCGCTGTGTCGATATTTTTGGCATTCTCAGAGTAATCAATGATGTATCCCGCCGTCTTTGGTAATTTCTTATTTTCGTGCAGACGATTTACTCGAGCAATCGCTTGCAGCAGATTGTGATCTTTCAGATCCTTAGCGAGGTATAGAACCGTATTACGTGGCGCATCAAAACCAGTAAGTAGTTTATCTACCACAATAATCATTTCAATACCGTCATCGTTGTATTTGAAACTATCAATAACATCCTTTTCATACTTCGCCACACTGCTGTGGTTCTTTCTGATTCCATCAAGGTATTTCACTACCTCGGCTTTATGCGTGTTCGCCTCATCACCGTCATCATGTTCATCAGAAACCACAACGGCAGTACGCATATTCCCACGCTCTTGAAAGAATTTTTGAAACAAAACAGCCGAGAATTTAGACGGGGCTACAATCTGCGCCTTAAGGCCAGTATCTTGAAAATGATTAGTGAAGTGTTTTTCAATATCGTAGCCAATCTCGACGATTCTTTGCGGGTTATCCTTAATGACTTTTGAACCAATATATTTTTGTAGTTCTTTTTTCTGCTTTTCATTCAAGCCTTCGGTAATACGTTCGATATGGCGGTCAATCTGCTCCTCATTTTGAACCAAATCCACATACCTTCCCTCGTAGATGAGTGGGAGAATGATATTATCTGCTAAAGCATCATCAATCGTGTATTTATCAATATAGCCGCCAAACTTCTTCCAACTCTCCTTATCCTTCTTCATGAGTGGCGTACCTGTAAAGCCGATGTAGCAAGCATTCGGAATGATGCGATTCATCTCAAGACTTGCGATACCACTTTGACTTCGGTGAGCTTCATCAATGAGTACAAAAATATTTTGATCAGTATCTACAAATCCCGCCTTCTTTTTTGCAGCTGATTCAAACTTATCAATGATTGTCGTAATAACACCAAGGTTTCGATCTTTAATGAGATCAAGAAGATTCTGACCGCTAGTTGCCTGAATAACCTCCTTCTTAAGATTACAGTTTTTAAAGGTGTCTTTGATTTGCTTATCAAGATCCTTACGATCAGTCACAATAATGACTCGCGGGTTACTTATGTGCGGATTCTCGATAAGAGCTTTCACAAACATAACCATCGTGAGTGATTTACCCGATCCTTGGGTGTGCCATACAAGCCCTCCTTTGCGACGAGTGATACCAGATTCTGAAATCTCAGTTTCATCAACCCGCTGCAGCATCTTGTGAATCGCAAAGTATTGCTGGTAGCGTGAAAGCTTCTTCACCCCGGCATCAAAAAGGATGTAGTTCTTGGTGAGATCTAAAAGCCGAGCAGGTTCAAACAAAGCCAAGATGCCACGATCCTGCTCAGTAGGCAGTCTCTTAGTCTTTTGCTTGTGTCCGTCAATGTATCCATTGAGGTCTTTCAGTACCGCCTCATACACCTCATCATCAATCTTTTGAGCAATCAGTTCTTTTGCTTGTGTATTTATTTCTTCTGCAGTCATTCCTTTCTCTTTCCAAACCGCGTAAAACTTGTTCGGAGTACCGGTAGTACCGTATTGCAGCTCCTTACCATTTGTACCCACAAGGAGCTGGGTAAAAGTAAAAAGTTTTGGACAGAACTCAGGCCCCTGATTCCTGTTCATTTGGTTGATAGCCTCAGTGACTGCCACACTTGATTTTTTATTCTCAATCACCGCAAACGGTATTCCGTTTACGAAGCACACAATATCTGGGCGGATATTCTGCTTGCCACTTGCCACAAACTCAGCAGTCACATGAAATGCGTTGTTTTCTGGATGCTCGAAATCAATAAATCGAAAGTTCTTCGAAACGGTTTTTCCACCCGCACGTACACGAATAGTCTTACCACCAGATGTGGGCATGATTATGTTATATATTTTTTGAGCCGTATCAATGAGTCCCTCGTACTGAATGTACTCTAGTTCATCCACGACGTCTTTTACATCTTTCTCGCTAAACTTGTAGCTCTTACCATTAACCTCATACACATTGATTTCCATGAGTTTCTCACTGGCGATATTCGCCAAGATAAAGTTGCTTGTGTCACTACCACGATCAAGCAGAGCCTCTTCAGCGGAAATGTATTGATATCCCATTGCCAAAAGCAGCTCGAGTGTAGTGAGCTGTGATTGTTTGGCTTCGTCGAAGTGTACTTTTTCTAACATGATAGTTTATTTAAGAATTGGCAATGATTCAGAGGGCCGAATAGCTCCAGTGATTAGATTGTTGAGGAGATATTTCTTTTGATCTGTGAGAATGGCAAGTTTTTGTTCAAGTCCAATAATTTCTCTATCTGCAGAAGTGAGCAGATCTGCAACCGCGGTCTGCTCATCGAAATCAGGAACAGGATATTTTACTATCGAGAAATCTCTGTACCGACATTGCAATGTATCGCTTACCAAGCCTTGTGATTTTTGGAAAAAGAAATTGACTATTCGTGGCATCTTAAATAAATACGCAAAATATCGAGAATCAACATTTTCTTTCGGGGTAAGTATTGTATATGCAGGACTAACAAGTCCATCCATACTAGAAATTGCACTACGCCCTTGCCACATCCTCATGGTGTTGTACCCTATATCACCTGGACGTATACGAAGGTATTTTGATTTATCTGAATTAGAAGTATCTTTCTTATTTGAATCAGATTGATAGATTACACCCTTATCTGATGTAATTGATAGAAGAGGAAGACCCAAGGCACCCCTCTCTGATCGCTCGTCAAAAAGATCTCCGAACTGTATTTCTTTCAACGTTCCTTTAAATCCAGGCAACCGGATCTTGCCAATAAGTAATTTTTGCATCAAACCTTTCTTAACTTCTTCCTTGATTTCAATTTTCCGCTTCAGTTTCTCAATCGCCTGACTCCATGTTTCAAGTATTGATACAATGTTGTCCTGCTCTTTTCTGGGCGGTAGTAAAAACGAAATTTTTCTAAGATTATTCTGTCCAATATTTCCCCTTACGACACCCTGACTGTTTTTAATAACTTCCTTTCTAAAATTTGTTGACGAAAAGCAGTATTTCTTAAAAAGATCATTTAATTCATTTGACTTTGATTTAGCACGTATGACAAACCCCCCAAATACAACTGGTTCGGTATCAAGATAAACAGAAGTCATCCCAACCTCCTTGGGAGTTTCAGATGTTCGATTAAACAAAACATCTCCATACTCAACTAAGTTTTCCTCATTTCTTTTTGGATTAACATTGATGCGTCCTGGAATATTTTCAGCCACCAGGAAATCATGTTTTAGTATTTCCATGATATTAATAAAGCGAATCCCATGACCAAAATTTTCCTTTTCAGAATTGAGTCCATTTTTAAATTCAAAAAGGTCGCCAAGTGTAACTAACTTCCACCCACTAGGAATATTCTGTTGTGTTATTCTATTTTTCATTTTTTATTCTTAGAGCTTCTGGTAGGAATCTGTCTATCTCTTCATCTGACCAAGTAAATTCTTCTCAAACACAGCGCCTCGCTTATTAAGCCTCATTTGTGCTTCTGTGTATTCTTTACTGCTTGTTTGAGGAGCAAGATCACTAATAATTTGATACTCTCGCTGCAAAAGATCTCTTCGTGTATCAATTTCAGCACCAGAGATATTCTCATTCATTACATCGGCAATCAAAGACCTGTAAGCATCTCGTAACCCCATGTACTTTAATGCAGAATTTTTGTGAGCAACCACTCGTTGCTCGAAGTTAAAAGATAGCTGAATTATGAGGAAGATAATTTCTGCAACCGTAATACCTGCACCAATATAGGTAAATATAAGATTTTCTGGATGAGATACCTGAATAACTAGAAGTATTAGCACAGTTGAAACAAGTAGTACGTTCATGATTTTTACAATAAAGACTTTGCTTTCTTGATTTTCAGCTGCAATTTCTTGAACCTTGTGTGTAAACACTGTACTTGCGAATGATTGTCTAATTATTGAAAGATTCTTTATATCCATATATTAAAATTTTGACCCATAAATTTCCCTCCACTTACTGTCGGCCGAATAGGACATCTTCTGTACCTCATAATCGATAGCTTCTTTAGCGATGTTACAACAACGTGTTGCTTTGTATTCAAAATTACCTTTTCGCCAAACGTACTGACCACTACCAGGAGCCAACCAATAACTTTTGGTTGAGTCCTGATTCTTTAAGTAATCAAAAAAGTCACGTGTCATCCAATCATAATAGGTGTATGAACTTGTTCGATACTCCCATCCCTTTATAAACTGATATGCTAGTGTATCAATCAGCAAACCTCCCATTGGCACATCCCATTTATCTCTCCATACGCGCATCATTCTGCAAAGGTTCTTCAGATTATCATTCGTTTCAGAATTGACTTTACGTATAGCCTCAATTTCTGGTTTTGGGTTCGTTGAGCGCCATTTCCCCCCATCATTCGTATCAGGATAAGTGAAGCTCCCGTCTTTATTTACAAATGCTGGGACAACTTCAAACACTATTCCGTCGGTAAATGGCACGACGATAACTTGTCCATCAGCGCCAAGCTTTGTAACTGAGTAAGTTTTCTCAATCGACTTTTTTACCTCCTGCAGAAGAGCGGATTGTCCATTTCCTGCGTAACCATTGTATTGTTGGTACTTTGAGTAAGGTAATTGAAACAACATATCGATATCGCTCACACCTACCTCTGTGTCACGCCCGTATGAACCAACATACAAGCTGTGACTCGTATCAGATTCCGTATCCCAAAAATCTTTGTTCAGCTGCTTCGTCATTCTTTTATATCTATACGAAATATCACCAGCCACATTAGATTTAATGCGAATATTTGAACAAAAATTTTGAAATTTTGTGGAAACACTCATAATTAATTATTTGATCCCTAGCTCTTTTAAGTATTCGGCCATCTGCTTCTCAAGCTTCTGTAGTTCTGGATCGAGTTCAGCAAGTTCCTTGAGATTCGCACTGATATCGACTGGTGTCTCTTCCTCAAACGTATCAACATACCGTGTGATGTTGAGATTGTAGTCATTCTCTTCAATCTCAGCAGGATCTACCTTGCGAGCAAATTTCTCTACATCCTTTCGCTTCAGGTAGGTAGCGTGAATCTTTTCGATATACTCATCGGTGAGAATGTTTTGCGCTTTGGCTGACTTGAACTCCTTCGACGCTTCAATAAAGAAGATGTCTTTTTTCTTTTCATTGACACCGCCTTTTTCTCGGGAGCGGTCAAGAACAAGGATTGCAACGGGAATACCTGTGGTTTGAAAGAGCCCTGCCGGTAGGCCGATTACTGCCTCAACGATATTTTCCTTGATCAATTGTTCACGAATCTTGCCTTCAACTCCACCGCGGAAGAGTACGCCATGCGGAACGATGACTGCCACACGTCCAGTTTTTGGCTTTGCGGTTTCGATCATGTGCGTAATAAAAGCAAAGTCTCCTTTGTCTTTTGGTGGAACTCCTCGCCAAAAGCGATTGTATGTGTCTGATTCCGCGTGTTCTGCGCCCCATTTCTTAAGCGAGAATGGGGGATTAGCTACGACGACGTCAAAGCGCATCAGCTGGTCACTCTCAACGAGGAGTGGATTATTGAGCGAATCACCCCATTCAAGACGTGCCGAATCCTTTCCGTGCAGAAACATATTCATACGAGCAAGCTGAAATGTAGAGCCTGTCGATTCTTGGCCGTAGAGCGCATAGTTGTTTGAGCCTTTCTTTTCCACTTCTTCACCTGCCAAGAGGAGGAGACCCCCCGAGCCACAGGCTGGATCACAGATACGATCACCCTTCTTTGGTTCAGCAAGCATAGCAACCAGCTGAGCCACCGAACGAACCGTGAAAAATTCACCGGCTTTTTTGCCAGCATCAGCACCAAAGCGTTCAATCATGTACATGTATGAGTTACCGATGATGTCGTCACCCACATCCGAAAGGTCAATCTTTGCAAAGTCCTGAATAAGGTGGCGAAGCATTTTGTTACGCTGTGTCAACTTACCAAGCACCGACTCAGAGTTGAAATCAACACTAAAGACACCTTCGAGTTTTTCACCGTTTGCATCTTCAATGCGACGCAGCGCTTTGTTTATTTCATCTCCTATGTTGTCCTCTTCAATTTTGCTGTAGATATAATCGAATGATGATTTTGGGGGGAGATAGAAGCGATCGAGTTTCATCTTCTCCTCGATACGCTTTTCATTGTTTCCAAAGCGCTCCTTGTACTCGTTATACTTTTTCTTATTCTGATCACTCAGGTACTTAAAAAACAACATCGGCAAAACGTAGTCCTTGTACGTTTCAGCCGCCAACTGACTGCGAGACGAATCGGCAGCAGCCCAGAGGATTTTATTGAGTTCTTCCTGAGTGAATTTTTTAGTCATGGTGTCTTGTTATGTTTGTAAAGGTTGCGTCGAGTATTTGTTGCTTCAATTCATTCCTCCGATTCAATATTTTCTGTTGCGTTTGCATATTGCGATAAAGGTCAGTGATTATTTTTTGCTCCCGTATATCGGGTGCCGGTATTTCCAACTGTTCAAACGCCCGACGGGGAAGCACCCCTATGTATGAGCCTGTGACAATCTCCGACAGCGAGCTTTGTCCTTTTTTTGAATTAAAGTAATGCGAAACGTACTCGGGCAATACGCCAGGAGCAGTGATGCGGATAATATGCACCGATGATGATGTAATAACGTTCGATGCATCAGATTTGAATATCGTCGATCGAAATGCTCTCGCTTTCATTCCTCGCGCAACAATAAGCACATCGTCCGTCTTGAGATAACCATTATAGCCAACGGTGTCCAGAGTAATTGGTGTAAGAGCGGTCACATCAGTCACGAATTCGCCTTGAACCAGATCCTTGGCTTGAAATACAAAAAGGTTGCCACTTTTGTCCGGATTAATAGCACCTCGGAAGGTGTATCCGGCGATAACAGTGGCAATTTCTTTTAATTTCATATACATGAGTATATGATACTGCACATAAATTGCAAATGTACCACCTTCTAAAGCTGATTATCTAAAAGAAACATCCCTATTTTTATTACTATTTGCGACTTAAAGTATGTCACTATGTCGTGCTTATCTTCAGGTCAGGAGTCTGATGGTGTAAGGTAAAAAATTGTATATAAAAAACCCGGCTATCTCGCCGGGTTTAAAAGAACTATTCGTCATGCAGTCTTTTCAATACTGCTTTGCGTAACCAAGGACTCCAAGAACTGACTTGCCACTGAGGCCGCACTAGCAGCCACAAAGATCGCTGATTTGTGCTCTTTGAGCACTTTAAGCCAGCTGGCAATGTACGCAGCATGGTCTGGTCTCGGATACGTGTTGATATCAAGCGCAGCGCAAAGAAATGAAGCACCAAGCTCGGCCACTAATTCCTCCATGGCATAGCTGCTTGATCCGAATCTTCCAGATAAATCACGACTGAGCCGTGCAGAATGGCCAGACCAATGAATATGCTCATGGAAAAGCACGGAAAAATAGCTTTCAGTAGCTGACCCTGAATTTGTATCGCGAAAAACCGATTGGTCCGGCATAAAAATACGATCCAAGGCTGGACTATAATAAGCAGTGTCGCTTCCGTGTCGAATATCACTTCCAAGCGAATTAATAAAGCAAACAGCCTTGGCGAATTTGGTATGATTTACCGTACCAGATGATTCATCTGCCGACCATCCCTCCACCTGATCCCCATTAAAAACATGGGAATAGCGAATCACTGCTCTCGCCTGATTCTGTGTCTCCTCCTCTTCAGAATTTTCATCTTCCTCCTCCCGCTTATAGAAGATAATGGTTGAACCTTTCTCTCCTTGTCGCACCTGCGCTCCCAGCGATTTCCACTGCAAGTACGATGCCCAACGTGAGCTGGCGTATCCTTCTTTCCGACCAGCAATCCACAGTGTCAATGTGTTAATTCCACGATATAACTTTTTCGTTACCGGATTGCGTGGCACACCAGCATGCGCCTGTTTATGCCAGGGCATTTCAAAATCAGCCGTACCAGCTTCAATGGCACTAATAATTTCGTTGGTGATCTTGGTGTAAATATCTGCCTTGATACTACCTAATGCTTTGTTACGCATAATTTCCTCCTTGTCACGTGAGGAATACCGGAAATTCGGTACTCCTCGATGACAAGGAAAATTTTTAACTATGCTGAGTCAGCATCAAAAGGACTTGGTATCCCCCTACTCCCATAGAAAACAAGACCAAGCGCAGCTGCATCAAACAAACTTTGCCGCGGATCAGCACTCATCCAAGGTTTACGTACTCTTGGCAGTCTGTGACTAAAGGCAGGTATCTGCAATCCAATAGCTTGAGCGATTTCATACTTGGTAACTGCGCCGACAACAGCAAAGTACTGTTTAACGGACGTATTAGGAAAACGATATAGATCAACATGTTCGGCTGTAGCTAAGTGAGTGAGCATGCGGTAGAGCTTCTTTATACGAGAAGATCTCCTACAAGAACGATCACTAGTATCCTCAATGACAATTGCTTCCGGGCAATAGCGATCAATCAATTCCTTAATCGCTTCGAGTGTTTTAATATTCCGGTGTTTTTCTTTGATTTCTTTCACACCCCAGTCAAATGGGCTTTCTGGGCCTTCAAACAAAACAAATGCAAAGCCACGACTGAAAGGATAGATTGCGAGAATCAAGTTCTCTTGAGAAACAACACTCATACTTTTTTGCATGAATGGGATACGTCTAAAGCACGTTTCAATGCGATTGTGAACAACTCACGTTTGCGTAATCCCGAAAGACTGATAGTGTTGCTGAGCGCCTCGTCCATTCGATACATATTCCGCATGACCTCTTCCTCGGCCAAGGCGTAGGTGTCTGGAAACATGATCGACGGGGGAACCCCGAAAATGACCTGGCAAGCAAGCGCGACCTCAATTTTGGGGGCGCGTTTGCCGTTTTCATAGCGGCTAATCTGCACACTACTTGCCGTACCGACCAACTTGGCAAGTTCTTTTTGGGTAAGACCCCAATTGCGCCTGTGCGTGCGCAAGTAGCACAAGGCGGGTTTATCTTTATTCTTTCTCATGGAATATATTGCTTCTGTGGTTATTAAGCAGAAGCATTACCATTGTCACGCGTGCTAGCATATTGGAGTAGTGGTGAAAAGTTTCCGCTGGGGATAACGCGGGTAGACTTGGGGACGTGGGGACGAAGCAGAGAATGTAGAGATTAATATAATCATTAATTAGCAAAGCCATGGAAATAACGGATACCAGTTTCCTGATATCCGTTATTTACGTCCCCAAGTCCCCAAGTCTACCCGGACGTCGGTTTTTCTTCGTCTATACGATCAACCACACCATATCTGATAGAAAGCTCTGCAATTTTTGATTTTTCAGTGATAGGCAATACATACACTCCGTGGCTTTTGTATGTGAGAAGACGCAACCGCTTTCGCAGAACACCACCAATAATTCTCGTCGTTATTGGACGCTGATACTCGGTGGCAAATCGACCGATAAAATTAGCAGTAATTTCTGAAACCGCAATAGAACCTTCTCGGCCTTGTTTATACAGCTCCTGAATTATTTCAAGCACCCCTGCCTCCATTGACGCCGACCGCTCAGCGTAAAGCTTCTGATCAAACGAACGTACCGCTTCGCGAATGCCATTTCTTAGTCTTTCATCATCAATAATTGATAGTAGCGGAATAAGTATTTGATTAAGACGTGGAGAAAGTGAAGGATCAATTAATGATTCATCGATCTTGATGGCAGGAAGCATCTTAAATCGATACATGAGAAGCTGATTCCTGAGCGCTATTGCCTCATCCTTCTGGACATCAGGGAGGTTAATAGGAATATCAGGTCTCAAGCTGCTTTGACCCATTTCTTCCGTCAGAAACCGGCTTTCTAGTGCCGAGTCTTCAAAGGCCTTACGCATGGCAACGATCTTGGGGCCATAGACATTGAATGCCTGCGGATTAAACTCTCGTTTGATTGTCATTGCGGTACGCAGGACAGGGAATCCTTTGACGTTACCATTGTTGAAAATTTTCACTAACTCGCTCTTTTCGTCACTGAAGCGGAAGTCTGCTTCGTCGAAGATGAGTGTCCCTCTAAAAGTATCAAGGGTATGGAAGATCGGGGATACCGTTGAAGCCCCACTGGCAAAGAATGCCTTATTGCAAAGAGAGCCAATCACAAAAAGTGCTCGTGTCTTTCCAGAACCAAAATCACCACGCAGCCGAAGATAGGGAAGTTCATTGAAAGCATCGTATATCCAGGTCAGGAGGATGTAGTAGCTGGCGATCTTGCGAAAGTGGTCTGACACATCTACATATCTATAAATGTATGACTGGATGTCGTTTATGAGCTGTTCGACCGACTCATAGAATTCAGGATTTTCTGCAAAAACTACGACTCCATGCTTGATGAGATTATTGCTGGCGGGAATTGGCTCTAGTCTCTCTTCCTCTGAAGATTCGTATGAGGAATTAATTGAAATATTGCCTTCCTTCAAATAAGCCAGGGCTGTTTGTTTTGTTTGTATATCGTAGACGGTTTCAATAATTGTTCTATCAGCTAAGCATTCGGATACCACTTTTTTCAATTTAGTCGCTTTGTTTTTCATTTATAAAGAATATCGCCCCGTTTGCTTTTCGAGGAGGATAGATTGTTTTCCGCCATGACATACTTCAATACCTACCAAAGAAAACAAGCTTCTACCAAACTAAACAGATGAAAGAAAACAAAAACATCCCAGAAATCGCTGAGATTGTACGGCACTGGATGCCTGATGCCAGCGAGGAAGAACTGAAAGAAGCGACAGTTAACTTTCGTGAGTATTTAGGTGTGATTTATCGAATATTTCTCCGTCTGGAAGCAGAAAATAGACTGGACGAGATATGTGACATTCCTGTAATAAATGATAGAGTTAATGAGTCTAATAAAGACCCATTATGAAATATGTTTATGCATACATCAGAGTATCTACAATCAAACAAGGTGAACATGGTTCATCATTAACAGAGCAACGTTTCGCCATAGAAAACTACGCCAAACGTCATAATTTATGCATCAGGGAATGGTTTGAAGAAAAGGAGACGGCAGCTAAACGGGGTCGCACTATTTTTACTACTATGCTTAGGTTGCTGGTTAAAGGTAAAGCGGATGGGGTAATAATTCATAAAATTGATCGGGGAGCCAGAAATCTTAAAGACTGGGCTGATCTCGGCTCATTAATTGACAAAGGAATCGAAATTCACTTTGCGCACGAGAGCCTAGATTTGCAATCGCGTGGCGGACGTTTGGCCGCTGATATACAAGCAGTAGTGGCAGCTGATTTTATCCGTAACCTCCGTGACGAAGTTAAAAAAGGTTTTCTGGGTAGACTGAGGCAAGGACTTTATCCTCTGCGTGCACCACTCGGGTATATCGATCAAGGCCGGGGATTGCCCAAGCTACCTGATCCAATCATGGCCCCACTGGTACAAAAAGCTTTTCAATTATATGCCACTAGCCAATACAACCTGTATACCCTGGGTGAAGAAATGCACCAAGCGGGGTTACGTAATCGTCGTGGGAATCGAGTCTCACGAAATGGTCTTTCGACAATGCTCGGAAATGAATTCTATATTGGCATAATGCATATAGTATCGACAGGTGAACGTTACCAGGGTATCCATGAGCCACTCATCAAAAAAGAGCAGTTTGATCGTGTGCAGGATATTCTGCGCGGCAGAACGAAAAATACTGGACTAAAGCACGAATTTCGGTATCGCAAGACACTGCGGTGCCTGCACTGCCACTATAACCTCATCGCCGAACGTCAAAAGGGAATTGTCTATTATCGTTGCCAAACAAGAGACTGCCCCAGAGCCTGTGTTCGAGAAGACGTGATTGATGCTCAGATGCAAGCGGTGCTGGATAAACTATTACTGTCTAGTGACGAAATTAAAATACTGGAAGCCGAATTATCTTATCTTCAATCAGAAAGATTTAAACGCCACGATGAGTTACTAAAAGCAGCCGAGCTTAACCTTACCAATATCGATGCCAGAATAACCCGCCTTACTGATGCATACATTGATCGCATGATAGATAAAGAAACTTTCGACACTCGGAAACAGAAATTACTCCACGAACGACTACAAGCCAAAGAATCAATGGAAGAAATACAGTCTCAAGTTGCCGAAAACGACCAAAAGACACAAAAATTCCTCGAACTGGTAAAAGCTATATCTAGCAACAGTATTTTGGCCAATCGGAATGAAAATAGGGAATTGGTGAAATCAGTTACCTCGAACTTCTGTGTTGATGGAAAAAAGCTTGTGTTTACTCTGAAAAAACCATTTCAGGCAGTCGCAAATGACGACAAATTACGTTATGGTGAGCCATACCGATACAGATCTCGAACTGATAACAGGAAACCAAAGAATTCTTTAGCAAAATTATTTGATCTCATACACGATAAAGAACCCTCAGACGACGTTCTGGGTAAACGAGCTGCGTAAGTTAGTGTATATATCCATGTTCTCACAAAGTAGGCAGGGAATTAGTAAGGGGGAGATATTGCCAAACTATGTAGATAAATGAAAAGCCATCATTTGCTTAGGTGATGGCTTTTTTGTAAAGAATTACTTCTTCCGCTTATTCTTTAAGGAATTTGCGATATGTTTATAAAAAAACACACCACTATCAATTATACAGTCAGTTGGATATTTACCTTCCTCAACCCAAGCAATTACTGAATCAAAATTAATAAGAGGATTATTCTTAGTTGACTGCCACTCGGCGATAACATAATCTTTAAAACCAATGCAGCCGACAAGAAACCAAAAATCATACTCTCTATTTCGCCAGATTTCGAAGGTTGTAAATACTCCAGTGTTGTTAGCAGTATCACAATGTTCAAGTACTTGATAGGGAATCTGTTTTAGATATCTATAGAATTTATCCTGAGTAATGATTTCATCTGTGAATGCTTGCCAAATAAAACTCTCAAGATTATCAACCTCGTCCATCGCTACATTTTGTGCAATGTAACTTTTATCAAAAATAGACCTCCGCATTAACCTCATAGTAAAGCTTTCTGTATTATGAAACATCTCATCTTCTGGAATGTTGTTAATTACCAAAGGGAAAGTAGCTTTATATGATTCAATACCGAGTCGTCGAGCATAAAAGTCTTTTCTACGATCAGGATCGAGCGATTCAATCGATGGTGGGGTAATTTCTAAAGGAACCAGTTTTATTTCGTACTCCATATTAACTCTCCTCTACATAATGCAGTTGATCGAACATTCAATCAGCTGTGGACATAGAGGAAAATCAACAATATCTACATGCAACTTTAATATAGATCCCTGTTATGTCAAGGTTATTTTTGTGCCTTGGTAATTGGTGGAGTGAAAATTTGCACTGGTGGCAAATTATCTGTCCGTTGTGAACCATACCGATACAGATCTCGAACTTTTGACGCTAAACCCGGTAACAATTCGAAAAAAATATTTAGATTGATACATGACAAAGAACCAAGCAGCGATCCTTCAAGTAAAAAAGTTGCGTAATATTGTTTGTTAGTCTTTAAATATACTCTCAAAAAATTGAAATCTCTCAAGGATCGATAATTTTCTAAATTGATTGATAGAATCTGTTGAATTGAGGGCAACAGTCTAAAAATTACCTCTTTGTCCTGTTTAATTTTCTTCTATTTTCTAATAAGTTAATTGTCAACCATTATATTTGATAAGTGGAGAAGGATTGTCTCGTGAGAGAACCAAGGTAAGAGTATGAGTAGGTCTACTTAAAGCTACATACAGAAGATTCTTCTTTGTTTGAGAATTTCCAAAATGATTTGCATCACATCCAAAAATGACAACACTTTCAGCTTCAAGTCCTTTTGATTTGTGTATGGTACTAGCGGCTTTTGATGGCGGCTTTGGGTGCGCACGTGATCGTCGCTGACTTAAATCCGCATAACCTTGTTTAGCATCACTGAATGACTTTAGTTTGATTAAATCGGTAAGTTCTGTTGGATACTTAATATGTATAGCATCAAAACCTTTGGCTTTATTTATTATCAATGTTTTGAGATGTGATGTTGCTTGAGCAAAACCGATATGGTTAGGGTTTTTTATAATCATAATGGCCATGTAGTGCAACTCAGGGGGTATATCTCCTCTAGGATTAAAATGCAAAGACTTAACCTCTTCATCTAAGCGTTTTCCATACTTGGAACGAGTAAATCCCGTCAAAATTTTATTGAGAAAATCCAAATACCCATTAACCTTTTTATGTAGTTCAATATCACAGGTAACAAGGTCAATAAAACTTTCAAGAGCGGGTCGTGTATGTCCTTCCCAGATTGGAAATCGTCTTCCAAAATAGCTATGAATATGTTCTACTGTTGCTTTCTTTCCTGCTATATAAAGGGCTGTTTGTCCATTCTCTATCGAGGATGAAAGCTCCTTACTATTATTAGGGCGTAATAAATAACGTTGAGCAGATGGAGATACATTTTCAGCCATTGTAATGTTTAAACCTAATGGTCTTTGGCTTTCAAGATCAATGAACCCATTCTTTTCGAGTGATATTCTTGCTTGTTGTATCCACAACCCTAGTTCTGGTGACGAATTTAGCCAGCGGTGTGGAGTTTCGAGATGACCGAATTTACTTGTTGTTAGTAACTTGCGCCATCTAGCCAAAGCTTCACCAGCTAACTTTTTTTGATTTGATCCTCCTCCAATAATTTGTATTGGGTCTCCGAAAATACGAAGAAATGCTCCTTGTTTACTTATAGCTCTGACAATCTTATCTTGATGTTCACTAGAATCTTGGTGTTCATCACAAATAATGATTGGATAGAGTTTGGTGACATGTTTGCATAACATTGGATTTACGCACATAAGAAGAGAAACTTTCTCAGCTAATGTTTCGTATCCGTTATGACGAGCCCAGTCAGCCACATCCTCTGGTAATCCGAGTGTTTTTCGATACATTGATGCAATTTGATTAATCAGGCTGTCAAGAGTTTGAATTCGTACTTTTTTCTTGATTTCTTTTGTGCGTTCAGCAATCACTGAACAAGCAGCATGTGTGTGCGTTAAAACTAATACTTGACCTATATTTAGCTGTTTGGCCGCATGCTCCGCGTAATTGGCAGCTTGATAAGTTTTGCCACAACCAGCTGGCGCTTCGATTACAACTATTGGTGCATCAGAACGAAGCAATTCCTCTACCTCGGCATCAGTCATATTTTGATTTTTTCGACTGGACTGAGCCCGGCAAGTGTTAGTATATTATTGAAAAATGGTCTGATTTTTGGCTCGATCTCGGTCCAACTACTAGAATACAAGAGATGATCAACTAATTCAGCACCCCCACTACCATCAGCTTTCTTAAACCAACTTTGAGAGTGTTTCTTCCAACTCTTTTTTGTAGACTTGTCTTCGACACCTTCCGTGTTGCCAGTAGCAGCATCTATGATTAACTTTCTGAGATTTTTTTTCTGTTCATTTATATTAGCTTGAATAGATTCGATTGTTATATTTTGTTCTGTATTTCCAAGTCGATCGGCAATCGTACGTAATCGGTATCCATCATAATCTCCATCAGGATCGATAAAAAGTTTTGGGAGATAGTTTTCTGGTAAAAGAGAAATGATGTTGGCTTCAGTACATCCACTTTCCCAACGAAAAAGCCTATCATTCATCGCTTCTTTTACCTTCTCCCACCTACCAGAGCTTTTTTCATCATTATCAGCAAAGGCTGCAAATGTCAGTCCCGTCCTGGAAAGTGCCTCCAATACAGGTAACATCTGATCATCACCCTGACCCAAACATACACGAATGCCATAATATTGTGGATTAGTTTTAAACACGGTGCATAAAATTTTTGATACAAACCCTTGCTCAGTTTGTCCTTCAACAATAATTGGAATCTTTGACAAGAACGTCTCCGGGTCACGTTCCTGCTGAAGTCTGATGGTCTTTTTATCTAATGCACCTATATTCGAAGTAGCATCAAGGTACCAAAGTTGCGCATTATGCGAACTACTAATTGCAACCGGGCTATGTGTTGTTATGAATGATTGCCTTGGTTCATCTATGAGAGAGTTTATAAATTGACGTAACCTATATGGTTCAAGTCCCCGCTCAATCTCGTCAATTAAGATGATTTCGTCATTGTCAGCGTTAGAAGAAGTTATAGCAAATGATGACATTCGCCGCGTACCAGCACCCCAGTTAGTTAAGGGGAGTTTTACACTGTCCTTTGTTGCAAATAACGAGATTAATGCACCCACAGATATTCCTTGGCTGCCAGTAATTCCTAGATCGAGACCCGAAGGAAGAGCTCTCTCTTTTTGTTTTTGATCCAAGTCATTAAGCGACTTCATTGCATCTTCAGATAGCGATTTCGTCAACGGGTACTGAGAAATTATATGCGCTATCTTAGACCGAAGAGTATTGTCAGAAAGTAGTCGATCGAGTGCAGACCCGTAAACCAATCGTAAATCTCTGTCATTTTTATCTTCGCTAGTGAGTTTTACAACTCCAATCTTTCTACGCAAACCTACTGGAAAATGCTCTCGTTCATCGTTAGGTTGAATGATTTCCCATAACAGTTCAAAATCAGAATTAGCTGTTAAAGAAACCTTGAAGACTGGAGTTTGTTGCTCACTTGGTTCATCTGAATCACTTGTAGGTAGAACTGCTTTTTGACCATTCCATTCCCAAGGCCAATATGTCTTGGTTCCAGATGAAAATTCGAAATCATCGGAAACGCTGATGGTGGCAACAATACAAAACTCATCTTCACTTATTCGTTGCCAAAAATCAGTTTCCGAAAGGGTTAACGAGTTAACTGGACTAAAAAGCAAACCAATCGCCTCAAGAATTGTGGTTTTTCCAGAATCACCGCCTCCTAGGATTATGTTCATGCCTGGATCAGGATTCCAAATAACATTCTCTAAACCTCTAAATCTTTGTATTTCAATACTTTTTATATTAACTATCTCACTCATATTAGAAGCAGTATATCAAATCTACACACTTTTCAAGTGTGCATATTTAGGCTGTACCGGAGCGAAGAAGATACACTGTCGCCTGCCATCATTACCGGGGAATATCAGTACGTGAAGACACAATTCCAGCCCTAACACAAAGAAACGTCACTACCTTTACCATCACCACTACATTTAAGCCTGAATTAAAGCTATTTGATCAGTTCGAGTCCCCTTAAGGTGCAAAATTTTGAGTGAAAATTTGCTCTTTTGACTGCCAAAATATGGCTTATATTAATGATGTATGAGTGGAGATGTTACCAAAAAAAGCATTTCTCCTTATGTGAGCCATACCGATACAGATCTCGAACTTTGAAAAAGGTGTCAAGGGTAGAGAGTAAAGAAATTTTTAAACTAATACATGACAAAAGGTCGTCTGGTAATGACTTAGGCAAACAAGCTGCGTAGTGCTTATCAATAAATCTTTGTCTATATTCTTAAAAAAGGTTTGGTGAGGAGGAGGGAAAAATTACCGGAAGAGATATAATATTGAAATAGATACCAATATGTTAAGATAAGATACTGACTACAATGGAAAAAGAAAATAATTACTCATAATGGTATTGTCAAGATAAACTAATATTATGATTTTTAAGAAACCTAAGATTGAAAAGCTTTATGAAGCCATTAGTGTATTGGCTGATTTACGTATAGAGCATACTGGAAGTAACTCTGCAAAGGTATATTCTTCTGATAAAAGTAAGTTCTATAGCCTTGCGTGGAACGATTCGTTTACTACGTTTTATTCAGATGATAATGCATCAAAATGGCAGAACACCCTAGGGTATCCAATTATTGCAATATTATTAGATAAGAAAATGGTGCCCTTAGAATTTACTAAATTATCGATACTTAAGGATATTAATTGGAACAAAATAAATAAAGATTTTAAACGTGACTATGCATCGGCTTTATCTTTTGTTTTGAACGAACGCCTAAATGATAGTGAAGAAAGAGAGAGTTTAGAAGGGGAAGTTTTGAAAGCGCATAAAATATTGATTAATATGCAAATTAGGAAATCAACAACAAAGCAAATAGACTCCTAAATGGGCTCAGAAATATACAGACTCAAAAAACAAAAAGCTGCTAAACAAAAGCTAGAACATTTGTTTGATAGATCTGATTTATCACTTATTATCCACTATTCTTGTGAAAGTTTTTTTAAACGAGATGATGGTAAGTCACCCCGCATTGCATCAATAGCAATTAGATATCTCCATAGTGGAGAAATTCGTTCATTCTCAATACATCATTATGCTGAGAAACTCAATGTCGCTTCATCAGAATTAGATAATGAATATG
The DNA here is from genome assembly GCA_021774205.1 of Nitrosomonas sp. Classification (GTDB taxonomy): domain Bacteria; phylum Pseudomonadota; class Gammaproteobacteria; order Burkholderiales; family Nitrosomonadaceae; genus Nitrosomonas. The sequence goes on along the minus strand of JAJFJI010000152.1, from coordinate 508 downwards.
AAAAAATAGAATTAGAGTTACTCAAAGATTATTTCAAATTCGTAGCAGACCACTATAGCTATTACTGGGCTCACTGGAACATGCGAAATATTAATTACGGATTTCAAGCATTGGAGCATAGATTTCAAGTTTTGGGTGGGGAACCAAAAGTACTACCTGAAAGCAGAAAAGTAGATTTAGCATCAACATTACAAGATATTTATGGGGTTGAATATGCTAAAAAGCCAGTTCTTGCAACACTTTGCAATCTAAATGAAATTAAATCCGAACTTTTTCTACCCGGAGCCGATGAGGCCGACGCCTTCGAAAGAGGCGAGTATATGAAACTATATCAATCTACTCAGAAAAAAGTTGATTTTATCTCATATGTTGCGGAATTATCTTTAAAAAATAAATTAAAAACAGACGCTACATTTTGGTCAAGATATGGTGCACACCCAAAAATAATTATTGAAATTATACGTGAACATTGGTTTTTTGGTGGACTTGCAGTCATTGCTATTTTCTT
>JAJFJI010000151.1 GCA_021774205.1 Nitrosomonas sp. | reverse complement strand
CAACCCCCGCATGATTTGCGATAGATTTCCCTTTGGTGTTTCAATCAAAAGATGATAGTGATTGTCCATCAGGCAATAGGCATAACATATTGCGTCATAGCGTGTTATGAGCTCTGCCAATAAATCAAGAAACTGCTGCCTATCCGCATCATCGACAAAAATTGACTCGCCACCATTGCCTCTGGACATCACATGATATAAAGCATTCGGAAATTCCAGTCTAATCGGGCGCGCCATGAAATCGTTCGTCACGTTGTTTGTTTATGATTGGATAATGTAGCAAAATTTTATACACGATGCAATGACTGACACCTTCTTATGCCACGCATCGCGTAACGATATTAGGCCTTAATCGTTTGCTCCCACCAGTTAAACGATCTGCAGCAGATTTTGAAATTAAGCTCAGATAGCAATCTATACGCTTCCCTAACGTAATGATGACTAACACTGTTACCTGAAAGCTGGGATAATTGCGGATGAATAATACTTTACAGACAGCATCTTCACCCACGGCAAACACTGCGGGGCCCCTTTTTAATGAATTGCCGCTATCGCCTGGCTTATTGGCAACATTACAGCAACTTGAATATCGAACGATGACGCCGATTCAGGCGGCCAGCTTGCCGATTACGCTGGCTGGTCACGACTTGATCGCACAAGCCAAGACAGGGAGTGGCAAAACGGCAGCATTCGCGTTGACGCTGCTTACCAATCTAAATCCGCGCCGCTTTGCAGTGCAGACCATGGTGTTGTGCCCAACACGTGAACTGGCAGATCAAGTGACGCAGGAGCTTCGTCGTCTGGCACGGTTTGCTGAAAATATCAAGATTCTTACGCTGTGCGGCGGCAGTATCATGCGCCCGCAAGTGTCCAGTCTGGCGCACGGCGCACATATCATCGTTGGCACGCCCGGGCGCATTATGGATCATCTGCAGCGCAACAGCCTAAACCTGGAAGCGCTTAACACCCTGGTGCTCGACGAAGCCGATCGCATGTTGGACATGGGTTTTTATGAGGATATTGCTTTTGTCGTCAGGCGCTGTCCGTCAGAACGCCAAACATTGCTGTTTTCGGCAACCTACCCTAAAGGCATCGCGGGGCTAGCACGACAGTTTTTACGCAACCCACGGGAAGTTAAACTGTTGGAGCAACATGAGGAAAACAAGATACGCCAACGTTTTTACGAGGTAGAACATGAAGCGCGTTTGCAGGCCGTTGGCCAATTGATCAAACACTACCAACCCGTCAGTACGCTGGCGTTTTGTAACACCAAGCAACAATGTCGTGATTTGCTGGAAATACTACAGGCACAAGGTATCAATGCGCTGACCTTAAGTGGCGATTTGGAACAACGTGAACGTGATCAAGTGCTGATTCAATTTACCCATCGCAGTTGCTCGGTATTGGTGGCAACCGACGTGGCAGCACGTGGTTTGGATATTGCGCAGCTCGAAGCGGTCATTAATGTCGATGTAACGCCCGATCCAGAAATATATATTCACCGCATTGGTCGCACGGGTCGCGCCGATGAAAATGGCTGGGCGCTGAGCCTGTACAGTCTGTCCGAAATGCCCCGAGTCGTTGCGATTACAAAGATGTTGGGTTCTGAACCGGAATGGCATGATTTGGCTACGCTACAAAGTGATGACAATATGCCACCGGTGTCACCAATGGTGACACTGCAAATACTCGGTGGGCGTAAAGAGAAGATTCGTCCTGGCGATGTGTTGGGCGCGCTCACTGGCGAAGCGGGTTACACGCGTGAGGAAGTCGGCAAAATCACCGTGACAGATCAATCAACCTATGTTGCTGTCGCACGAAACATCGCCCATGAAGCGGTGCGTAAATTGTCAGCAGGAAAAGTTAAGGGTAAGACGGTAAAGGTACGTGCGCTGTAAGATTAAGCCACCATATCTGGAACCCATCTTTTGGCTTGGAGGAACGTTTGGAAGATGACAAAATAATTGCATCCGTGCGGCAGTGGGTGGAATCCTTGATTGTGGGTATGAATCTCTGTCCATTTGCTAAACGTGAGTTGGTGAAGAGCCGGGTGCGCTTTGCTGTGACAGAAGCGGCAACTGATGATCAGTTGATGACAGCGCTACAAGTCGAGTTGGAATTGCTTGATAGGGATACTTCAGTTGAAACCACGTTACTGATTCATCCAAAGGTGTTGCAGGACTTTGACGACTATAACCAGTTTCTGAATTTTGCCGACAGATTTCTGGCGCAATTGCGGTTGGGTGGTGTCTATCAAATCGCCAGTTTTCATCCAGACTACCAGTTTGGCGGCACAGACCTCAATGATGCAGAAAACTATACAAACCGGTCACCTTATCCCATATTGCATCTTATTAGAGAAGAGAGTCTTGAGCGAGTTATCACTGATTATCCAGATGTCGACCAGATTCCCGTGCGTAATATTGAGCTAATGAATAGGCTGGGGCAGGATAAGCTGCAGGCATTAATACAAGCCTGCTTAGATGGCTCTGGCCAAAACAACCCAAAATGATCCTGCCTGAATGTCCTTTGAAGGAAAAAAATGTCAGTCATTGCATCTTGCATATGATCTGAAAATCGCAATGTCTGATACTGTTCTTGTTCCCGAATTATTTTCTAATTTGCTGTCCAGATTAATGTAATTGCTTCGATTTAAATCTGAAGAATTGACCAATTTTTGTGCTGTGGTCAAGTGTTGGATTGTGCGATTGATATGCTATAGGTCTGCTAGGCTTTAAAAGAAAAAAGGCCTGCATCGCTGTAAGCCTTTAAATATCTGCTT
>JAJFJI010000016.1 GCA_021774205.1 Nitrosomonas sp. | reverse complement strand
GCTCAAATCTAAACTGACAGACGCCTAAAAAAACGGGTAACTGTCAGATCAGGTCTGAGCTAGCACACCTAATGGTGACGGGAAGCCAGTCCTTTACTCTACCCTTTAGACCCCTTTGCGATTAAAGGTTCTTCACTTGTCTGGCAATATTGAATTTGCGATTGACCTATATGAATCTGATCCTTCAATAATTGCCCCAATTGAACTCGTTGGAAAATGATTTGCCATTAATACAGTAGGAAAATCGGGGTTAAAATCTGATCCGTCTAAATTGATCAATGGAATTGCACCTGCATTCCCTGTATTGCTAAAAATACAACTTATGATTCTATTAGAATTGCAGGCTCGTGTATTTCCAGTGTCTTTCTTTCTAATAATGACCGTGGGGAATGCAACTGTGGGATTGTCATCAGTTTCACCAGGATCTTCTAGACGGCAATCATGAAAAGAATTGTAGCTACTGTCAATTATTTCCACTAAAGGACCTTTTACAGAGTGTTCAATCCAGCAGCCATGCCATGCATTATTATGTGTATTTTTTGATAGTACTATACTAGCAGTTTTTGATTTCTGAAATCGACATGACCAAAATTTAGTATCTGTTGTGGGTAGAATAACTCCTTCATCCTCGAACTCCCTTTGCTTTCCATGGATTTCAAGAAGGACATCATTTCGTTTCCAATCACAATGTATAAAGCTACATCCAACACACCCTTCTAAAAGCATTCCTCTACTATAATGCTTTGGACCATTCCAGAAATTAACGAAAGTACAATTTTCAAAAATGCATCTCTTACCTAAAACCAAATTGAAACCAACCTTATCTACACCTCCATTAGCTCTGACAATCAAATCACGTACAACAATTGTTATATATTCGTCAGCTGGTTTATGTGCAATGATTGCAGTCCCATTTGGATTTCCAACTGTTAAAATCTCTCCATTTTCAATTGTGATGTCATCTTTTATTATTAGTGTCCCATCAACTCGATAAGTTTTTCCACACAAATCGAGAATCTTCTTATTTTGTATTGCGTGATGTATAGAGTTTTGCAATGATAATGTGTCATTTTTTACACCATCACCAAAAGCACCAAAATCTTTAGGAGTGAATTTACAATTGTTTGAATATTTAGGCATAATGCTTTTACTTTAACACATTCAAATATGTTTTCTGATCATCTCAAGGTATTATTAAATATGTTCTCATAAAATAAGGTATTTATTCCATTTTTGTAAGTTGCATTATTTTTGAAGCGTAAAAAGGGGTTAAATTTGTTTGTTAATAATAAAAGTTGATATGTTTCCCTTATGTCTCGTCCATTGTAAGCGTCCAACCCCGGCAGGTCCAATTTGCTGCGTGTCTGGCAGTAGGCCGTAGTTGACGACGAAGGCAAGGATTTTGATTTCATCGCGGCAAAAGCCTGGAGTTAGCGTATCACTTCCTGACACCCGCCATCATCGCCTAACACGTGAAAAAAAGGGCCAGAAAGTGTTTTCCATCCGCGCTTGCTCACATCGGTATTGCAAGTCATTCACCGTGCCATTTCAACTTTCCTAATCAAGCAAGCGGGATTGAAACGGTCCAAAGCACAAACTGGTGCGACACCGCTTATTCAACGTTTCGGTTCGGCTGCTAATCTCATATTCATCTGCACTGCCTGGTACTTGATGGTGTTTATCGCATACAAAACGGCGTTTCGGGATTTCATAGCGTAAGGACGCCGACGGATGAACAGCTGCAGGCCCTGTTCAATCAAAACATCAAGCGCATCATGAAAGCATTGACCCGCAACGGCGTACACAAATCGGTTTTACCACCGCATCGGTCGGCACCGTGGCGCAAAACATCGACCACTCCGCCATCAATGCGACACGCTTGGCGAACTGCGAACCGCGCTGATAGGCCCGCTCGACCGCATCCGGCAACTGGTGAGCCAGCGCGTGTTCGGCAACCTCGCGCGGGTAATTGGTCGTCTCAGCCGCCCACATGCGAAAACTGCTGAGGAAACCGTGAACTGTGATACCTGCGCCGTTGGCATCCGCCCAGATGGGCTTGTCGTCGCCATTCATGCGCCGGATTACTGCGGTCAACGACATATCCGACAATGGCTGGCCTTTCGTGCCGGCGAATACCACATTGCTATCTTTCGGTATAGATTCCAGTAAAACCAGTGCTTCATTGCTCAACGGCACCTGATGTTCACGTTTGGCTTTCATTCGCTCGGCCGGTATCGTCCAGACCTTGTCGGCCGTATCGAGCTCAACCCATCGAGCGCCGCGCACTTCCCCCGACCGCTCGGGCTGATATACCTTCCTGCGTTTTCAAGGAAGACATGAACGCACCTTTTTACTGGAAAATTAAATCTTTGCTGTTAGTTAACGTTGGCCTAGCCTAATTCGCTATGCGCAAACCGGTCACCTACCAATTGACAACAATCCAGTAGCGACACAAAAGGTGACACGACACAAATGGTGACAGGTCTAACATTCCAGCATACTTATGCAGATTGAGGTGGTTAAGTAAAATTGACCAGCCCATTAATACTTTTGCAGGCGTTTACATTTTGATCCTTCACAATCCTAATTCACTATGCGAACCTAAGCGTACAAGCTGTAACACATCATTATTTGGCTTACGATATATTAATATCAAGCCAAGCTTAATATGACAATCCCGATAATCTTGCCAATCACCAGTTAGCGCATGATCTCTATATTTTTCAGCCATGCCCTAGTTGTTAATCAATATTTGCAATACTTCACCAAACAAAAAGGGTCGTATACTATTTAATTTAGACATACTTATGTTAGTTTCACGTAGTTCTACTTTGTCAGATTATTCTAGAGACACTTGAATCCGTCTGGCAGAGGAATCCTTATCTATAAGCCAGCACTCCCTGCCTGTCATTTTCCACATTGCTAACTTCCTCCTTCAGCAGGAAAATCTGTTCCTCTTTACACACTAGTGCTGCAATTATTAAGCACAAATCATGCCAAGATCAAATAATTTCTTAATATATTGATTATATTTAGATATATTATTTTCTATGGAATGAAGGGTGGGTTATATTGCACCCACTAAAATTAGTGATAATGAGATCAAATGAGTTACAGATTGGCGACAGACAATGAAATGCGCCGGATTGGCCCAGTTTTGGGTCATATTTGACCCGGGCAGAGTATAGGAGAAGCTTGACGGTAATCAATGAATTGAGGATGTGGATTATAGTAGAATGTGAAGTTATTTATGCATTACTTGCAGTGGCATAAACAGAAGTACAGTATGTGACTATGT
>JAJFJI010000150.1 GCA_021774205.1 Nitrosomonas sp. | reverse complement strand
AAGGCACTGGGTGCGGCAGAAACTCAATTGCGGCTGGGCCTGGGTAATCTGTTTGCATTAGCGGAGGATTATCCTGAATTAAAAGCAAATGAATCTTTCCAGCATTTGCAGTCTCGTATTACCGGACTGGAGCATGATATTGCTGATCGTCGGGAATTTTATAATGATTCAGTCAATATCAAAAATATTCGTATTGAACAGTTTCCCGATGTAGTGGTGGCGCGAAGCATGGGATTTAAGTCTGCTGATTTGCTGGAGTTTGCTGAAAAAGAAAAAGCGGATGTAGATATGAAAGCGTTGTTTGCATGATTCTTGAACAATGGCGGGCAGATCTCAGTAGCGATGAAATCACCTTTTATTTGATTACTGCTTGCTTGGTAGCGTTAGTTTGTTTCGGCTTTGTTTTGTACTACCTTAAACGGGCACGCTTGATAGAGGACACGCCTACTTCTAAAATCCGCTCCGCCGCACAGGGTTATGTGGAGCTGATTGGGGCTGTTTCTGTTGGTGAGGCAGGGGAATTATTGGCGCCGCTTTCCGGGATACCCTGTGTCTGGTTTGATTATAAAGTACAGCGTTATAGAAATTCTGGTAAAAATGGACACTGGCACACGGTCGATAAAGGCACGAGTAGCCATTGGTTCCGGATTGACGATAAGACGGATAATTGTGTGATAGATCCACAAGGTGCTGATGTGATTACGGAGCATTCGCGCACCTGGTATGGAAATAGTCAAACGCCAAATCAGGGAACAGACAGCAATCATGGTATGTTGAGTTCCTTACATCAACGTCGTTACCGTTACATTGAAAAATTTATTTATATTCATGATGTCATTTATGCACTGGGTCACTTTCAAAGCCTTGGTGGTGGGCGTCACATACCCAATAACCACAAAATGACGGGCGAAGTGATCCGTCAGTGGAAGAAAAATTATGACTGGATATTGGAAAAATTTGATAAGGACGAAAGCGGGGAAATAGACATGCAGGAGTGGGAACAGGTGCGCAAAGCAGCTAGTCAGGAAGCTGATAAACGCCGTAGTGACATGTCAAAGATGCCCACTACCCATCTTCTTAGCAAAACCCCCAATAAGCAACATCCATTTATTCTTTCAACACATAGTCAAAAAAAGCTTGCTAAACGATATCGCTACTACGTTGTGACATCCCTCGTATGCAGTATAGTTTGCGGCTATTTCGTAGTGGTTCTTGTAATTTAGTTTGGTTTGAGACCTGTGCCGCCAGCAAGCTGAAATTATTCAGTCTTTTTTTTAAATTCAAAAGTCATTGGTTTTGCCCGTGGTGACTGAAAAATATTTGTATTCCAGTACAACACCACATCAACCCGGCGTGGACGTCTTCTTCTGGCATCGTTGTTTTGGAAATAATTATGGTAGAATCCGCCAGCTCAAGTGCCGAAGGGAATTTGGCGCCGTATGTACCTGCTACACAATGGACTGACCAGTTTGCTTCCGGGTAAAAAATCGTTTTGCACGTCGATTATTAGCAAAGCGTCACCTGGTTGGGGTTGCCATGTAATTTGTTTCAATTCATTCATAGTATCGCTTATTCCACAATGTGTTCGTCGCAAATCGTGAAAGAACGAATCATCTCTGCAGTGGGGAATTAACCTAAGATCCTCAGTTGGGTGGTGTTTAGCGTGCGTTGTTTTTTTGGGCAAGGCGCAATGAGACGGTATAACTCGTTATTACAACGAATTGCAGCGTAGCAAAAAAGAAAGAACGGGGTGCTATCAGCATCATCGCGTTCCGCACCTTAAAGCTGTGTGTCATAGTGAGAAATATGCGTCTTCTTTTCATGAGATGACTTATTACTGTCGCGGTCAACTGAGGATTTTAGGATTAATTACAGTAATGTCAAAATCTTGTCATATTCTCATGTCATTATCATGCTGCCACATTACAGGTGACGAGTGCGGAAGGAGATGGAAAATTAGGTTTAGCTGATAACTATGAAATAATTTTTAAGTTGAGAATAAGCTCGAAAATATACCCTTTATTGCGAGGTTTTAGTCATGAGATGTAAATAAAATAGTACAAACTTCAGAAATGGGATTTTAGAATTAACATTACCGAAAGATGAACGTTTAAAAAATCACCGTATCAAGATTGATAATTAACTTTAAAAAAGGAGACAATTCTAATGGCAACCGTAACGAAAATCTCAAAGTCGCCCAGAAAAAAAACTGTTAGGCAAAGTAAAGTAACTGAAGTTACATTGGAAGCGCGTCACCGTATGGTGGCGGAAGCGGCCTACTTCAAGGCCAAAGAAAGAAATTTTACAATGGGGGATCCAAAATCGGATTGGTTAAAAGCTGAAATGGAAGTAGATACCTATCTCAATAAGCGCAAGAAACAGGAAAATAACGTTTCAGCTAAAATTCAGGCGGCGACAGGCTAGCTTTCTATGGGGGAAAGCCATAGCACTCTTATAGGGTATTCCAAAAACCACGTTCTAAGAACGTGGTTTTTTTTATGATACAAGCAATAAAACTACGCTGATTGCTTTGAGACTAAATATGAACAATTTGAAGTCATCGTGAGGTGTTTTTTTGAATCTCTGATTCTACCCAACGCTGCTCTTCAAGACGGATAGCGTCCAGTCGATGCGTTGCAGGATGGTCTCCT
>JAJFJI010000149.1 GCA_021774205.1 Nitrosomonas sp. | reverse complement strand
TCTACCCGTGCTTCTTCAATGGCTTCCAGGATTTGACGCTTAAATTCTTCCCGTGAAAAGGATTCTTCAAGCATTAGCAGTAATTTCTCTACCGATATACCAACCGTTATTCCACCAATGACACCACCTACTGCCGCACCGATGGCGGTTCCGGCGCCGGGAATAACAGAGCCAATTGCTGCACCGCCTGCCGCACCGGCAGCGGCGCCACCTAATACGCTGACCGCTTTTCCAGCAGTTACTTTAATCAAGGCCTGGGCGCCGAGTTTAATGGCGCCCTTGCCGACAACCTTGGCCGTTACTTTTCCGGCGATCGCGCCGGTAACTGCACCCGCAGCACCTGCACCTCCTGAAAGCAGTAAACGGTTTTCCAGATTGACAATGACACTGTGACTAGGGGGTTGTTTCAGCGCATCGAGTGGGGATTGCTGGGAGATTTCTACTTGTGCGGTGGTGGGCTGGATGCGATTTTCAGCTAAAATCTGGTTAACACTTTCCAGGTATCTATTACGTAATTGCTGGTTCTTTTCCAGTGCGTCGTCAATGGATTGCTGTATTGGGCCAAATGCGTTTTCTTTCATGAGGTAACTTTCCAGTTTCTCAACCATTTGTTTTTCAAGTACGCCTGTCGCCAGGGCTGCTATGCGCGCATATTCTCCTGTCAGACTGTAGTACCAATCTAAATAATCATCAACATTGGCTGCCATACGCTGAAAACCAATATCCGACGCTTCCATCAATTCATTGATGGAAGCGTCTAATTCACTGGCAATATCGAGATAAGCTTGTGTTGTTTGCGCAATGGTGCCCGGCTTGTAGTATTCATTCTCGACCATTTCCACGGTATCGATTGCAAGACTTTGTGACTTGCGTAAATGTTCGACTACTTTTGGGCTGGCGTGCAGCCATCCATCTAAATAAGCCGTTGTTGGAACGAAAATAAACAGCACAAAGAACGTAACAAGCGCTGATGTAATGGCTAACGACCGGGGTGGTATGCGGGGAGGTTGATCGGAATCCTGTATGGGTCCTAGTACCCGGCGATATTCGGTGATTGATAACATAAAGCTGGAAAGCGCAAGTGCGACATGATAAAAAAGCATCAGACTGCCGATAAAGATTAACAGCAGATAAAGCGGATCATTCAGCGTGTGCAGATTGCTGAGCACATAGTTTTTGAATCCTTCGAGAATGCCCAGTAACCGGGTTGTTTCCAGCACCAGGATACTGTTGCTGGCGCCATCTACTTTTTCGCTCATTTCTATAGCGTGTGATAATGATGTGTACTGATGCTTCCCGCCAATAAATTTCACCAGGAAAACATAAAATATTGCCATTATCAGGGCTGTCGTCCAGCGTGCCCAGACCAGTGTTTTATGTGCCGCTATGTATGGCTTGTATTCTTGTGTTGTGATGGGCGTAAAAATCGCATGGATAATGGCGAATACCGGCACAGTCATCGCAAAAGCAATCCATTCCAGCGTTTTTGCAGTGCCAAGGTAAAGCAGCAATAAATAGGCAAATGTGATAGACCAAAGCAACCAGCCGATATAGGCCAGCAGTCGGCGCGTTAAAAACCAGTGCAAAATACCCAGGTTGCGAAACTGATTTGCGTAATGAATCTTTCGGACAGTAACGGCGTAAGTTGCGGCAAGGTACAGTGGCAACCCGAATAACAAGGTGGCGAATACGGCAAACCAAAGTTGCTGATCGGGAATTGAACGGCCCATCTGGTAAGCAAAGCCTAGCCAGGCCAGCGATAAAATAAAAAAACCGGTAATCTTAAATTTAGAGTCCATAAATAAGCGAAACTAACAAACCTGAGTTTGCATTATAAGGCTTTATCTAACCCATATCGTTTTAGTATTTACAAACTCACGGATGCCATGATACGACAATTCACGCCCGTACCCGGATTCCTTCACGCCACCAAATGGTAGGCGCGGATCACTTTTAACGATGCCATTGACAAAGGTACAGCCAGCGTGAATTTTTCGCGCCACTGCTTGGCCGCTTGTTGCGTCATGCGTCCACACGCTTGCGCCCAGGCCGAAAGGGGTCTGGTTGGCTAATTTGATGGCGTCTTGCGCATCTTTTACTCGGATTATTGCTGCAACGGGACCGAATAATTCCTCATCGAATGCGGGCATGCCAGGCTGGACCTGGTCCAGAATTGTGGGTGTGTAATAAGCGCCTTTTGTTCCAAGAATTGATCCGCCCGTTACAAGTTTTGCGCCCAGTGCCAGGCTACGTTCAACTTGGGCGTGCAGTTCGTCACGCAGGTCAATGCGCGCCATGGGTGCGATGCCAGTAGAATCCGCTTTAGGATCGCCGATGCGTAATTGATTGACTTGTGTTTTGAAACGCGCCACGAATAAATCAGCGATTGCATCAACGAGGATGAAGCGTTTGGCGGCGATACAGCTTTGGCCCATATTCTGAAAACGGGCCGTAACTGCTTGCGTGACGGTGAACTCGATATCGGCATCGTCAAGTACGATAAAAGGATCTGATCCGCCCAGTTCGAGAACACATTTTTTTAAGTGTTGGCCAGCAATCGCAGCGACTTTGCGTCCGGCGGCACAGCTCCCCGTCAGGGTGACTGCGGCGATACGCTTATCAGCGATAACTGCTTCGGCCTGCGCAGCGGTAATCATCAGGGTGCGGAATGTATTGGCTGGAAAGCCGGCTTCACGAAAAGCATCTTCCAGTGCCAGCGCGCAACGGGGAACGTTGGAGGCGTGTTTCAACACCACAGCGTTGCCCGCCATCATGGCCGGTGCAGCCGCGCGGATGAGTTGCCAGAAAGGAAAATTCCACGGCATGATGCAAAATAAGGTGCCCAGGGGCTGATAGGCAACTAAACTACGCGTGGCGTCAGATGTGATTTCTTCATCAGCGAGGAATACTTTGGCGTGGTCGGCATAGTATTCGCACCCAATTGCACATTTTTCAATCTCAGTATGAGCCTCTTTTAATAACTTGCCCATTTCTTCGGTGATCAAACTGGCGTATTTGTCGCAGCGCTGACGGAAAATACTTGCCAAGTTACGCATGTAGATTGATCGTTGTTCAAGATCGAGTTCAGCCCAGTCGATTTGCGCGGAATCCACCAAATTCAAAACCGCATTGATTTCTTCGGCCTGATAGGTGGGAAAAGATTGGATTGTTTGACCGGTTGCTGGATTAATTGATTGCATGGACATAGAAAAAGCCTAAAAAATGTGAAATGAGTAACTGTTCGTTGCTGCAATTTAGCAAACTGGGTTTAGCGCAATAGAATCAACCGTGGAATGGCGTCAGTATTAATCCAAATAATAGCATTTTAAAATTATGAAGATACAATCTGGGAAAGCGAATTTTTGAAGTTTGTAGCAGTGCCTCAAATAGGCGCCTAGCACGGATTTTATTTTATATTCGGAAAATGAAGTGATTTTGTTGCGCGGATTGATTAGAAAGACCTCAGCCACGCCGCCGTGAAAAAGAACTGATTAGGGAAAGAATGAAAAGCGTGGAAGAGCAATGTTTGGCAGTACCTTGGTGCAAATTATGATAATGAAAAAGATGCCGCGAACAGATTGCTTGATGCTTGTTTTAGCTCGCGGCAATTTAGGGGGTTATTTTTGTTGGATTTATTCAATTAATCCGAATATTCCCATTTTTTCTTATTGCCTGTTTCATCCACAACCAGATGCTTCGTGCCTTCAGGCAGAACCTGCAAGGTTTTCAGAAACTCTATGATTGAATCACGCTCATAGTCGCTAAGTGCTGTCCAATTTTGATAACTTTCCATGGCTTCTCCGCGATGCGCTTCAATCGCTTGGCGCATGGTTGTGTACTTACCATGGTGGAAATAAGGTGGCTCGTTGGCGGTGCCCCAGAGCTTGCGTGTTAGAAAGTGTGCGTTTCCGGCAAAAAAGGCTTCTGATCCACCCGGCGCGTTCTGGTTAATAGGTTCACGATTAGGGTCATCTGGACCGCTGGTGATGTCATGTAATTTGAAATCTGTGAATGCGGGTACCATGACGACACCGTCTTTTTCCTTCAATCTTGGTTTGTCAAGTTTTTTACTGTTCAGGTCAAGGCTATAGACAGGCGCATCACCGGGTTGTAGATTGCCGGACGGATTATATGGATTAGGTTCGGTATATACCCATCCTTCTTCGTCTAACGGTAGTTCGGGGATATGGCAGCCTGAGCAGCCAGTTTTCCTGAAGGCATCTTCTCCGATGGCAACAGCTTCTTCAATGTGCGGATCATTGGGGATTACTCGGCCAGGTACGGCAAGTTGTGCTTGAAAAATGGAGACAGCGGTCATGTCAGCAACTGTCAATTCATTTGTAAAACCGTCGCCATCAGGGTCTGTGCCAACGCCAAATCTTTCTGTTGATTGAATTCCGTGATGGTGGTTATAGGCATTATTTGTAAATTCACGTAACGATGTCACGCCGCCAGCCTGATGAAATGGCTTAATAATCAAACTGGGCGGATTATCTGCGTCGCTACTGGACAAACTAGAATCCAGCAAACCTGTAACTTCGCTGGTGTTCCAGCTGCCATCGTCGTTTCTGGCTAAAATTCCAAATGAAATGCCTTTACTGACTAATTCCGCGGCATCGCCAGGCATCATGGTATCCCGGATATTTCGCAAATCGGTGGTTATTTGACGGCTCAGCATCTCGATATAGCCTGATCCAAACATACCCAACGTATTACGGGAATTGGCAATTGTCTGAAGCTGAACAAATTTTCCTTCTTCATCAACCGCGCCACGTGTCGGGACGCTGTCATTATTATCAAAGGTAGCGAAGTCGAAACGTTGTCCAGTGACAAAAACATTGGCAACGAAATCGCCGCCACCGCCGGAACGCGGTTTAATGTGGCAACCTGCACAGGAATTAGCTTCCGGCGCAGAAACTCGGTTAAAGTTGTGTGGAAAATCTAAAGGAGAAGATGGATCAACTAGTGGCGCGCCTGTTCCTTTGGTCAAGGGTCGGCCAGCGCCTTCCTGTGCTGTCCAGTTAGCATCGAAAAGTTTCTGTCCATGTTCAATAAGGGTATGTGTGTCTATTTGGAATTCATCTCCATCGTTTAAGTGCTTGGGCACCGAAACTTCCTTTCCAATTTCGGATGCAATTGACAGCGTTATCCCAGTCGATATAAACCATATTAATATAATGGTTGATATCATGCTAGTTTTCTTTTTCATTAACATTCTTACCTCTCAAATTATTGATTGCGATTTATAAATTCATTAAGTTGGTAGCGGCGCTAAACTTCTCCAGTTTTTTTTAAGAACTTACCAGTGCTTTGTAGAGCAACATTTATGCCATAATTTTCTTTTTGCAATAAGATCATATGGTTGCACCATTCTTCATTAAGCCCATAAAGTTAGATTGTCGCTGCTTGCAGACAGGCAGACGGTTACTATCAGTAATACATTGTTTTGTGGATATTTTTATTGTGTCAACCAGGAGACAATGAACAGAAAGTTTAGTGAAGTGTTACTATAAATCACTCAGTATAAAGAAATTAAATCAATCAACTAGAGCTACTATTGACGCCATTCAGCTGACAAATCATCGAGGTCGAAATAAGCAAGGATACTAACATGCTGAGTAGCAAGGGTTTCGTTGAATCACCTCCAGAGCAGATTACATTCTTCAATGTTTCCTTTTTCCCCTGTTTCGGTGCTTGACTCACAGTGGCAGATGATAAAAAAGGGCATTTTCTTCTTATACCCTGCAATTTAGCAAACTGGGTTTAGCGCAATAGAATCAGCCGGGGAATGGCGTCAGCATCGATCCAAACAACGACATTTTGGCCAAATTGCTTGCCCAGTGTCTTCGCGGTCTTAAGGCCTATGCCGAGCGCGAGAAAACTTTGTTCTGCTGGCCATAATTTTGATGGATCTGTACTGGTACCCTCAAATATCAGGTTGGTATATAGGGTTAATGCCGTGCGCAGTTGTGTATTGCGCACCAGGTTTTCTTGTGGGTTTTGTCGCTGACTTAGTGGATTGAAGGCAGTGATGAAAAGCGCGCATTGATGATCGAGTTTGGCAAGTAATTGGTATAGCGATGCGGCGTATTGGTCGATATGAAGGGTGATGACATCAGCTTCAACAGTTGCCTGATAATCGGCAGCTTTATAACTGGCGATTAGATTGGGTGAAATTTCAGATTTTGCCAATTAAGAATGGGCCAGGTTAGTCCTGGCCCAAAAGCAACGGTAGTATATAAGGAATTTAATGATGATGGCCATGATGATCTGTTTCTACAATTGCTTCATACTGTTTATCATTCATGCCATGTAGTCTGTGGACAAATGCGGCCATTGCCCAGATGGACTCGTCATCATGCGTCGGTCCCCAAGCTGGCATGGCAGTCATTTTGATGCCATTTTTGATTACCCAAAAATATTCTTTGGTGGAATGCAGTTTTTCTTCCGCATCAGTAACAGGCGTTCTTTCATGGAATACCGGTGCTTGTGGATAAAGGCCAGTCGCTAGTTCAGTGGGTTTCCGGCCAGGCGCTAAATGGCAGATCGTGCACATGGCGTTGTAGTGTTCTGCGCCGATCAAGAGTATGTCCGTTTCGTCAATTGTCGGAACTTCCAGGTCTTTCGCGCGTACTTCGATCGAACTTTCACGGACCCATGTAATAATTTTCTCGGTGATTGCCCAATGTTTTTCGGTGGCTGCCATGTTGTAAGCCCCCAAATTTAGGGTGAAAATAATAATTAATAATGCTGCTAATGATAGGATGATAAATGATTTCATTTTTATTTCCCCTATTAATTTTTATAATGACTGATAAAATTTTATTTGACTAAAGTATCACATTGCCTCAGCCTTAGGTATTGAAATTCTGCAATTTATTTAAGCCGGATAACTTGTCTAGACGTGGCTTTCCATGGCTGTTGTGACGGTGGTTTTGTCAAGGTGTGGCGCGAACATTTCTATGAAGTCAAACACATAACTGCGAAGATAGCTGTTACGGCTGATGCCAATACGCGTCGTGCTGGGTTCGAACAAATGGCTGGCGTCGATTGATCTGAGCTGTTTGTCCCGCTGGGGTTCAAATGCCATTTTTGCCAGGATGCCGATGCCTAACTCCAATTCTACATACGTTTTGATCACATCCGAGTCGATAGCCGTTAGTACGACATTTGGCGTGAGTCCAAGCGCTTCAAACGCCTGATTGATTTTAGAGCGGCCTGTAAAGGCAAAATCGTAAGTGATTATCGGGTACTGGCTAATGGCTTTTAGCGTTAATTGTTTTAGTTTTAGTAGCGGATGTTTGGGTGGTACGATTACGCACCGGTTCCATTCATAACAAGGCAACATGACCAGTTCATGGAATAGCTCAATGGCTTCCGTCGCAATCGCGATATCCGCTTCGCCAGAAGTGACTAACGCTGCTATCTGTGTTGGGCTACCCTGGCGCAGGATTAATTTTACCTTTGGATAACGGGTAGTAAAACGTTTGATTACGGATGGCAGCGCGTATCGTGCTTGTGTATGTGTGGTGGCAATCGTCAGGGTGCCACCTGATTCGTCGGTAAATTCCTGGCTAACCTTTCTTAGGTTTTCAGTATCACGGATTATTCTTTCGGCAATCTTTAGAATAATTTGTCCGGGTGGTGTGATCTTAACGATTCGTTTGCCATTGCGTACAAAAATTTCCATCCCGAGTTCTTCTTCAAGCAACTGAATTTGCTTGCTAATCCCGGGTTGTGATGTGTGTAGATTTTTTGCTGCTCTAGACAGGTTTAGGCCATGACTGGCGATTTCACATAAATAACGTAATTGTTGTAGCTTCATAATACTCCCCGCGTAATAAACAGTTGTAACGGTTGCTTAATTCATGTTTCAACGCAACAAATGGGTGTCATGCGGCAGGCAATTTTTTCAGTGTAAAGGACAGGCCCCCAGTTTTTTATAATTATAAGTTATAAGAATCTAATATAATATTATTTTGTGGCATATCAATCTGCTGGTATGATGCCGCCTTCCAAAAATTGGGTGAGAGGAAACAATCAATGGAGTGGGGTTATACTTTATCAGGTCTGATAGTCGGATTTATTGTCGGCGTTACCGGTGTGGGTGGCGGTTCGTTGATGACACCGTTACTGATACTGATGTTTGGTATTTCACCTGCGACCGCAGTGGGTACCGACTTGCTTTATGCCGCTGTGACAAAGACGGGTGGCGCGTGGGTGCATGGCCGCCGCGGATCGGTAAACTGGCGTCTGGTGAAGTTGCTTGCGATGGGGAGCTTGCCAGCTGCTCTGATTACGGTTTTGATACTGAATGCAGTAGGGGTTGAAGATAAGATTTTTACCAGTTTGATTACCAGTATGCTGGGTGTGGCATTGATTCTTACTGCTTTATCGTTGTTGTTGCGTAAGCGATTATCGCAAATGGCGAGCTCTCGTTTTGGGTTTTTGATAGAATGGCGGGATCGTTATGTTGAATCGATCACCATTGCTACGGGTGTAGTGCTGGGTGTTCTAGTGACAATTACATCGGTCGGTGCGGGTGCGCTGGGCATGGTTATACTGCTGGTATTATATCCACGCGTTCCCTCGGTAACGCTGGTGGGCAGTGATATTGCGCATGCTGTGCCGCTGACGCTGATTGCTGGCATGGGCCATGCCTATATGGGAACGGTTGATTACAGTTTGCTGGGTAGCTTGCTGATTGGATCACTGCCGGGCATCTATATGGGCAGTCATGTTGGCGGGCGAATTCCGGATCATATATTGCGACCGATTTTGTCGACGATTCTTATTATTGTTGGCGCCAAATTATTGATGCCAAGCTAATAAATATAAGTGGTTAATGAGATCTATTTCAGTAAATGTTTTGTGAGCGAATCTCAACAGTCTACGAGGCTTGTTTTTATTTCGTTTGCGTGAGTAGGAATTATAAATGAGTACAAACAAAGATAATAAACCAAAACAGGTAACATGGTTCAATGGATGCGGCGGGCGTATCGGTATTGTCGTCGGCGTTACCGGTGACTATGCATATATTGGCGCGGCATTAAGACATGAAGAAGATGAAGATGTGGAGCATATTATGCAGTATGGTGCTAAATTTCCACTTGAAGCGGCGCTTTTATTGCCGCCGTCAAAAAGTTATTCAGAGGATGATGCCTGAAACCGGTATCTGAGGAGTCTACTATGTATCGTTACGATCAATACGACCAGCAAATTGTTAATGAACGTGTGGCGCAATATCGTGATCAAGTGCGTCGACGTTTATCCGATGAATTAGCGGAAGCGGAATTTCGCCCGTTGCGGTTGCAAAATGGGTTGTATATGCAGATTCATGCGTATATGTTGCGTATTGCCGTGCCTTATGGTTTGCTATCTTCAAGGCAGCTACGTATGTTTGCTCATATTGCGCGCAAATACGACCGCGATTATGGTCATTTTACAACGCGCCAGAATATGCAATTTAATTGGCTGAAGTTGGAAGATACCCCGGAAATTCTAGCTGATTTGGCGTCGGTAGAGATGCACGCGATTCAGACTTCCGGAAATTGCATTCGTAATATTACGTCGGATGAGTATGCCGGCGTGGCTGCAGATGAAGTAGCAGATCCACGTCCATATGCTGAAATTCTTCGCCAATGGAGCACCTTTCATCCGGAATTCGCTTACCTACCGCGTAAATTCAAGATTGCCGTCAGTGGTGCAAAAGAAGACCGCGCCGCCATTGCAGTGCATGATATTGGCTTGTCTGTCATTAAGAATGCACAAGGCGAAGTGGGTATTCGTGTCTTAGTGGGTGGTGGATTGGGACGTACACCGATTATCGGCAGCGTGATTTGTGAGTTTTTGCCGTGGCGACATGTTATGACCTACATTGAAGCCATCGTTCGCGTCTATAATCAATATGGCCGCCGTGACAATATTTACAAGGCGCGCATCAAAATTCTGGTTAAAGCGCTGGGAATAGAAGAATTTAAGCGGCAGGTCGAAGCCGAGTGGGTTGATCTTAAAGATGGGCTAGGTACACTAACGAACGAAGAACTGAATCGTGTTTCATCTTATTTTACAGCGCCTGCCTACGAAAAAATAACAGATGTTGATCCTGACCTGGCCTCGTATAAATCAGAAAATAAAGCGTTTGCCAATTGGTTGGATCAAAATGTAAAGCCACATCGGCACCCTGGATATGCCATCGTGGTGTTGTCACTGAAAAAAACCGGCGCAGCGCCCGGTGACGCAAGTGCCGAGCAGATGGATGCGGCGGCTGATCTGGCGGATCAGTTCAGTTTTGGAGAATTGCGTATTACGCACAAGCAGAATCTGGTTTTGGCCGATGTTAAAAAATCGGATCTTATTACGCTTTGGAAAATAGCCACGGCTAATGGTTTAGCGTCGCCAAATATTGGCTTGTTGAGTGACATGATCAGTTGTCCAGGTGCAGAATTCTGTACGTTGGCAAATGCCCGTTCAATTCCGCTGGCCAAAATGATAGCAGCGCGCTTCGATAATCTTGACTTTCAACATGATATTGGTGAAATTGAATTAAATATTTCAGGTTGCATGAATGCTTGTGGGCATAACCCTGTTGGTAATATTGGTATTACCGGCGTCGAAAAGAAGGATCATGGTGAGTGGTTTCAGGTTTCACTAGGTGGCTCAAAAGGAAATAATAGTTCGATCGGTAAAATCATAGGACCATCATTTTCTTTTAATCAGGTACCTGAAGTGATCGATCGGTTGTTGCAGGTTTATTTGCGTGAACGTATTGAGGCAGAGCGTTTCATTGATACTGTGCGTCGGATAGGGATCAAGCCATTTAAGGAATATGTTTATGCAACGGAAATTGCAGGTGGGCAAGAAGAAGGTATTTCGGTGTTTAAGCCCGCTCCATATTCAGTGCCATTTTACTCTCAGAGGTTTTAACTGTGATGATTATCAAGAATAAAGCGATCGTAAATGACGACTGGGCAGTTTTACGTTTGGCAGAAAATGAAGCGCCGGAAAATGTTACTGTGCCGGCGGGCAAGGTAATTGTTCCGTTAAAGGTATGGTGTGCTCAACAGGAAAAATTGCAAGATCGCGATGATTTGGGCGTATGGTTTGCCAGCGATGAGCGACCAGAGGCGTTAAAAAACGATATCGGTAAATTCACAGTCATCGCGGTTGATTTTCCGAAATTCGGCGACGGCCGTGGTTATTCGATTGCTTATAATTTGCGCGCACGGTTTGGGTATGCGGGGGAGTTACGCGCAATCGGTGATGTGTTGCGTGACCAAATGTTCTATATGCAGCGTGTTGGTTTTGACGCTTTTGCGCCGCGCTCGGATCGTAATATACAGGATGCACTGAAAGGGTTGAACGATTTCTCTGAAGCCTATCAAGCGGCTGTAGACCAAAAATCGCCGTTGTTTCGTCGTGTTCAGCGTAACGAGAAGACATCAGCAGATTTGTAGATGAGCGAGTTACAGCAAAAAGTTGAGCAAGTCATTGCTGTTTTGACAGAGGCTACGCATAATTATGCCCCCATAATTTTTGCTAATAGTTTGGGTGCGGAGGATATGGTGCTGACCGATCTTATTAACCGCCACAAACTGGATATCGGGATGTTTAGTCTTGATACTGGTCGTCTTCCGCAAGAGACTTATGATTTGATGCAGACAGTCCAGACTCGTTATAGTAACTCATTACAAATTTACTTTCCTAGCGCGGAAGAGATTGAGAAATATGTCGCGCAAAATGGGGTAAATGGTTTTTATGATAGCGTGGAATTACGTAAGCGTTGCTGCCATATACGTAAGGTGGAACCGCTGCGCCGCGCGCTTCGCGGCAAGCGCGCCTGGGTTACTGGGATACGGCATGAGCAGGCTGCTACGCGTAGTAACTTGGCTTTGTCAGCCTATGACAAGGAGCATCAAATGCAGAAGTTTAATCCGCTTCTTGAGTGGTCCAATGCGCAGGTGTGGGAATATATTAAGCAAAACGATGTGCCGTATAACAAGCTGCATGACCGATTTTTTCCCAGCATTGGTTGCGCGCCATGTACCCGTGCTGTGACGCCAGGCGAGGATATTCGTGCGGGTCGCTGGTGGTGGGAAGCGCCTGAGAACAAGGAATGCGGGTTACACGCCGGTAAAGTTGTGCTAATAAAGTAGGTGTGACGCGAAGCATTTTTATAAGTATGTTGGGTAGCATTAATTCCGGCAATCTGGCAGTCTTTGAGTTTGTATGTTATTTCGCTAGAAAATGGAATTTATGAAGTGACATCAAGGATTACTTGCGTTTTTATAAATAATTAGCATTATCTCGTCGCTGCTCAGCGACGAAATTTTAGGAGTTAAAAGTAAGATAATGAGTAACCATCCCTTTACCCATCTGGATGCGCTGGAAAGTGAAGCCATTCATATCATGCGAGAAGTCGCGGCTGAATGTGCCAATCCAGCTTTGTTATTTTCTGGTGGCAAGGATTCTATTGTGTTGCTGCGATTAGCAGAAAAAGCATTTCGGCCAGGGCGCTTTCCGTTTCCATTGGTTCATATTGATACTGAGCATAATTTTCCTGAAGTGATCGAGTTTCGTGATCGTCGTGCCAAGCAATTAGGTGAACGTTTGATCGTGAGCAGTATGGAAGACTCAATCAAGAAAGGGAAAGTGGTGCTGCGTTCACCCACGCAGAGCCGTAATGCGTTTCAATCCGTGACATTGCTGGATACAATTGCTGAGTATGAATTTGATGCTTGTATCGGTGGCGCGCGTCGCGATGAAGAAAAAGCGCGTGCCAAGGAGCGAATTTTCTCTTTCCGAGATGAGTTTGGACAATGGGATCCGAAAAACCAACGGCCGGAGTTATGGGACATCTACAACACGCGTACTCATCCAGGCGAAAATATTCGCGTGTTTCCAATCAGTAACTGGACTGAGCTGGATGTCTGGGAATACATTGATCGCGAGCAGCTAGAGGTGCCAAAAATATACTTTGCGCATTTGCGCGACGTTATCCGGCGCGATGCTGGGTTGTTGCCGGTCTCCCATTTAGTGCAGCCCAGAGAAGAAGAAAGGGCAGAAAAAGTCATGGTGCGTTTTCGTACCGTTGGTGACATGAGTTGTACTTGCCCGGTTGAGTCGGCAGCGGCATGTGTCGAAGAAATTATTGCCGAAACGGCAATAACGCGAATAACTGAACGTGGCGCCACGCGTATGGATGACCAGACGTCGGATGCTTCGATGGAGCTGCGCAAGAAAGAAGGGTACTTCTAAAATAACGATCTCTGCTAATGGCACCTGATTGAGAAAGCACCGCGTTCATTCAGTCTAGTCACTTTTTTCATGTTTTCCAGTAAGCGAGTTTTTTTATATTTGCGGTGAAACGATTTTCCGAAAGGATACCAAATGTCGGTTGTTAAAAAAGAGTTGTTTGAATCCGAGTTACTGCGTTTTATTACGGCTGGTAGCGTAGATGATGGCAAAAGTACCTTGATTGGACGTCTATTACATGACTCAAAATCAATTTTTGAAGATCAATTAAGCTCCATTACCAATACGACGCGTAAACGCGGCATGGAAGGGGTTGATTTGTCCTTGCTTACCGATGGGTTGCAGGCTGAACGTGAGCAGGGCATCACGATCGATGTGGCTTATCGCTATTTTGCAACGCCCAAGCGCAAATTCATTATTGCTGATACGCCGGGTCATGAGCAATATACCCGTAATATGGTGACCGGTGCGTCTACCGCTAATCTGGCCATTATTCTGGTTGATGCGCGTAACGGGGTGCTAACACAATCACGCCGCCATACTTATCTGGCCAGCCTGGTTGGTATCCCTCATTTGGTTGTGGCAGTGAACAAGATGGATTTAGTGGATTATTCGCAAGAAGTATTTGACCGTATATGTAAGGATTTTGCCGCTTTTGCTGATGAATTAAACTTACATAATATTGAATATATTCCAATGTCCGCGCTGCGTGGGGATATGGTAGTGGAACGTGGTGACAAGCTTGCCTGGTATCAGGGAACAACGCTGATGGATCTATTGGAAAATGTTGCGATTGATCATGATATAAATCTCAATGATTTTCGATATCCGGTGCAGTGGGTGTGTCGCCCGCAGACGGAAGCTTTACATGATTTTCGCGGCTATATGGGACGGATAGAGTCGGGCGCTGTAAAAGTAGGTGACGCAGTGACAGTGCTGCCATCGGGTTTGACTTCGCGTATTAAGGAAATTCTCCTTTATGAAGGCTCTGCAGATGATGCATTTGCACCACAGTCAGTCACTTTAACAATCGAAGATCATCTGGATATTTCGCGTGGGGATTTGTTAGTCAAGACCGGTGAAACACCATGGGTTACGAAAGAATTTAACGCAATGCTGTGTTGGTTGTCTGAACAGGCACTCGATTCGAAACGAAAATATCTTATTAAACATACCACACGTACTGTAAAGGCCATTGTCAGTGGCATTGATTACCGTATTGACGTGAATACACTGAAGCAGGAAACAGTGGATACGTTGAACATGAATGATATCGCGCAAGTAAGGCTCAAAGTTCAACAGCCCCTGATATGTGATGACTACGTTCGGAATCATGCCACCGGCAGTTTTATTGTGATTGATGAAACAAGTAATAATACGGTTGCCGCAGGAATGATTTCTCAGCAGATAAATTAATCTTAAGCACTATCACTAGATAAAAAAAGTATGCCGGACTAATGTTTTGTGGATTTAGTTGATTAATCAATATAAAAATTAGACTTCCGGTTACTTGGCTTGCTCCATTTAAAAAATTTTTAATCCAATTATTTATGACAAACTCAGATTTATTGTCTTATGCCACGTCAACAATTACCGTGGACTCAACAGTCTTTGGATTTGGCATGACCATAGCCGATCTTTATAGCCGGGATGGACTGGTAAAGCTTGATCAGGAATTTCTTAAGTTTCTCAAGGGAGGAGAAGCTGAATTATTTGCGCGGTTGAAACATGCGCGCGCGCATCCAGATGATTTATTGCCAAAAGATGAATCGGCATTATTAATTGAGATTGCGCCATGGGCGGAAGATTTTGTTGCCAAATTGTTCGATATTGAGGCTGAAGTTCGCGCGCTCGCGGCAAAGCATCATGAATTGGCGCCACTTTATTTTTGCAAACGGCAATTTGTCCAGCGCCGGGCGAAAAGTAAGGTAAAACCGGCGGAGTTAGTTGAAATCGATGGTGTAGCGGTAGAGCAGAAGCTGGTTGTTGAGTTTGGAGAGCCTTTCTCTGAATTGGTTTTTGCAACCCATGTTGCAAAATGGATGGAGGACGAGGTTGCCAATGAGGCGTGTTTGAAAATTGCGCTGCAATATGCGGCCTGGGCGTCCAGAACGCCAGAAGGACAATTGCGCAGCCAGGATGGAATCTTATTTAAGTCCCCAGCCAAGCTGGATTTTATGCATTTGCTATCAACGGAAACTGATGACTCGGCTGGTTATAAAACGCATCGGTTGTTGCATTTACGTCAACGCGAGGGATTTGCGCTGACCGATTCAGGAACGGACTTGGTGGGTGCGTTGGATGAAGCGAATTATTGTATCTGGTGCCATGAACAAGGAAAGGATTCTTGTTCAAAAGGATTGATGCAAAAAGCTAAAACGCCAGAAGAAACGCCTGTCTTTAAAAAAAGTGAATTGGGTGCATTGTTGACTGGCTGCCCGTTAGAAGAACGTATTTCTGAGTTTCACAAACTCAAGACCCAGGGGGTTGCCATTGGCAGTCTGGCGATGATCGTGCTGGATAACCCCATGTGCGCAGG
>JAJFJI010000148.1 GCA_021774205.1 Nitrosomonas sp. | reverse complement strand
CCTATAGATTATGAATCTGATACTGCTGAAGTAACTTTGCTTGATATCAGTTGCGGCGGTATCGCGGTAATTGACCACCACCCAAGTGTTAGTTTTGATCCTGGCACTATTTTTGAAAATTGCCAAATTTCACTACCTAATGTGGGGACCATCATCGCAAACATCCGGGTAAAAAATACTTATGAAATCACATTGCGAAATGGTCTAGCCTGCAAACGCGCCGGTTGCGAATTCATTAGGCTCCCTGCACCAATGTTTGCGATGATACAACGATACATTGTCAAGCTGGAACAAATGCAAAAAGGGAACTAAAAAGTTGGCAGCGGGGTTTTTTTATTCAGACCTGCATTCTCATAATTTCCTGATATGCCGTCACCAATTTATTACGGACTTGTATCATGGATTGAAAGGATATACTCGCTTTTTGAAGCGATATCATAACTTCATGCAAATTTTTATCTGTTTCACCACTAACAAATGTTCTGGTTAACTCACCTGCAGCCTGCTGGGTGTTGTTCACCTGATCCACCGCTGCCTTAAGCTTTTCCCCAAAATCAACATTAGAAGTTTGTTCCTCAGGTAGTGATGATTTTTTAGCGCCTGCAGCCGTTGACGATGCTGCCTGAAGTTGCGCTAATATACTTTCAATTCCCGACTTATCCATGGCTCTCTCTTAAAAGAATGTCCAAAAAACTTCCTAATACAAGTTAAATAATTCTTGTAACTATCAAACTATCGAGCGATGCTAAATAAATACAGATTTTTATTAAATTAAACTTTCACCGCTTTAACATTCTGCTAATCGATATTGCTGCAATTTATAACGCAAAGTGCGCTCCGAAATACCCAGCCTTTTTACCGCCAGTTTTCTGGAACCGTTAACAGCTGCAAGCGTTTTCATGATGTGATATTTTTCCAGTGTTTTCATATCATATGAAGTATCGTCATCTTTTGATACTTCTTGATGAATATTGTCTTCTGGTAAATTTAGATGGGCCTCTTCGATTATGCCGGTTGCTAGTATCATGGCGCGTTGTATAACATTTTCCAGTTCCCTAATATTCCCAGGCCATTCATGATTTTTTAAACGATTGATCGCTGCTTCGGACAACTTATGAATATGCTTTGCTGACCTGTCGCCGAAAGTTTCTAGTAAACGCTCCACTAATGGCACAATATCCATCGGCCTTTCTTTAAGCGGGGGAATTTCCAGAGGAAAAACATTTAACCGGTAGTATAGATCTTCGCGAAAAGCGCCATTTTTAACCATAGCCGGCAGATCACGATTAGAAGTAGCCAGCAATCGAATATTAAGCTTGATCGTTTTATTCCCCCCTACCCGTTCAACTTCCCGTTCCTGCAATACTCGCAGTAATTTTGCCTGTAGCGACAGTGGCATTTCCGAAATCTCATCGAGCAACAACGTGCCACCTTCCGCTTGCTCAAACTTTCCTTGCTGGGCCTGAGTAGCACCTGTAAATGCACCCTTCTCATAGCCAAACATTGTCGCCTCTAGCAAATTCTCTGGAATAGCGGCGCAATTGATCGCGACAAATGACTCGGCAGCACGTGACGAATGTTGATGAATGAAACGGGCAAGCACTTCTTTGCCGCATCCACTGCCGCCAGTAAGCATAACCGTTGCTTGCGATTTTGCAACACGCTTGGCTAGCGACAATAATGCAATTGAACGTGGGTCCTTCGCGATCATACCAATTTCATTATCAGATACTGGCAGCAGGCGCTGTTTAACATGAACCAGCAAATTATCCGGATCAAAAGGTTTTAATAAATAATCGCATGCGCCATTTCGCATAGCAGTAACCGCTTTATCCACTTCACCATAAGCTGTCATCAACAATACCGGCAGATCCGGATAAAATGCTTTAATCTCTCGCAACAAATCAAGTCCATTCATTGGTTGCATTTGCACATCACTGATCACCATTCCTACCTGCTGCGTTTGTAACAATGCTAGTGCGGTTTTACCATCTGTTGCAGCAAGCGTGGCATAGCCTGACAACCTTAATGTCGCACATATTGCTTCCAATAAATCATGGTCATCTTCCACGATCAAAACAGGCAGTGTATTCATCTTACGTATCTCCAATATTTTTATCGTCTTTCTGTAACAAACTACAAAGACATGACTATTCCGGCCGAATTCCCAATCTTTTTAAAATTCTACAATCACATCAAATAAAAAAACCCATTTCAAGATGGTTTCTTGTCGCACCAATCGCCATTCTCAGGCAAGTATCTAGGTAATTTTATAAAAAATTCGCCACCTGCACTTGCAACATTGTTTACGTGTATACTGCCACCCATTGACTGAATCACGCCACGAGCAATAGACAGACCAAGACCGGTACCCTCAGAACGTGTTGTAAAAAAAGGCTCAAATAATCGCCCTTGCAAAGTTGTATCAATGCCCGGCCCATCATCGCTAACTGTCAGCATTACCGAATCTTTATCAATATCACATGCCAACAAAACACGATCGCCTGCAATGGATACCTGCATGGCATTTTCCAAAAGGTTGGTCAATGCCCCACATAGCGCTTTGCGATCGGCCATCAGATATGCACCGTCACTGTTATCATGCACGATAAATTGCAGATCACAACAAGACATCTGGGGTTCGATGACATGCCGCAATTCTTCCAGTAAAGCAGCAGCGCTAACTTTTTCCAATTGCGACGTTTCACCTTTAACAAAACGTAACATATCGTTAATCAAGTGTTCCAGATGATGCAACCGTTCTGCTGTTTTCTTCGCAAATTGCTGCCGCTCATGCGTTGCCAACGTTTCATTCCCCAAATGTACGGCATATAATAAGGCGGTTGATAATGGCGTGCGCAGCTGATGAGCCAAGTTTGCAGCCATTTCTCCCATAGCCGTTAGGCGTTGATTGCGCTTCACTTGCTCCTGCATTGCATGTGCTTTGGTAATATCATGCACCAGCAAAATTTGCCTTCCGGTTGAATCAATTGTGCTGCTTTCAATGCGAATACGGCGATGTTTTTTTGTGCCTTCCGGCTTAAGGTTCCATTCATAAACAACCGCTGTTTCTAGTAAACGCGCAGCAATGCGCGCCTGCCATGGCAGGCCTACCAATGGTTCACCGAGTATTTTACTAGCTGCTGGGTTAACCTGCTCAATACATCCTTTCGCATCAAGTGCTACGACACCAGCAGGCAATGCCGTTAATAACAGACTTAGCCTTCTGGATAGATCCTCTTTCTCAACAAGTTGTCGTTGCAATTCTCCATTAGCGATCGCTAATTCACTGGTTAGCTGTTCAACCTGCTGCTGCAAATCTTGATACACACCTGAAAGCTGCTCAGATGCCTTATTAAAAACGGCAAATGCTGTTTGCAAACTTTCATAGTCGGTTGGCAATGAAGCTGGAATAACAACTTGATCGATATTTTTTTGCACGAGCCACAATGACTATTAATAACAATAGCGTGCAGCATAGCATTACCAGTAGCGGCATCCATGATAGAAATAAGACCGACAAATCTGTTCTGTTCAATCATTCAGTATCGACAATTATCGCGATAATCTTAACAATCGCAGCTGAAAAGGGTTTTAAGCACGCTACCCTTTGATTATGCCCGGTTAATAAAGTGCGGTAACAAAGAACTGTAATGCTAATGATGAATCGTATAATCACGAAAATTCATTCGTGAAAAGTATTGAAAAGATAACTAATAATGGTTCCAAACAGGAGAAACATGAGTGGCAACCGTACCTGGTGAACAAGGATTAAAAACACGATTCGAACAGTTTAACCAACTGTCAAGTCAGAAAAAAGTCGGGTTTATGCTTGCTGCCGCTGCTATTATTGCCTTGCTTGCTGGCGCATGGATGTGGAGCCAAGTGCCCGATTATCGTGTGCTTTACGCAAACATATCCGAAGATCGAGATGGCGGTGCCATTATTAACGCGCTGCAACAAATGAATGTGCCATACAAATTTGATCGCGGGGGAAGTACGATTATGGTCCCCGGCAATCGAGTGCACGAAGTCCGTCTTCAGCTTGCCAGTCAAGGCCTCCCAAAGGGAGGATTAGCCAGTTTTGAATTGATGGAAAATCAGAAATTTGGATCCAGTCAATTCTTGGAACAAGTTAACTATCAACGCGCTTTAGAAGGAGAACTGGCACGCTCGATTCAATCGATCTCAGCAGTACAAAACGCACGCATACATCTTGCCATATCCAGACCATCCGTTTTCGCTAGAGAAAGAAAGCAACCACGCGCCTCCGTGCTGATTAATTTATTACCTGGCAGGTTGATGAGCATTGATCAGGTTAGCGCCATTGTGCATCTGGTCTCCAGTAGCGTGCCCAATCTTCCGGTAATGAATGTTACCGTTGTTGATCAAGATGGCAATCTTTTAAGCTCGCATAATGAAAAAAAGTCAGAAACCGGGCTTGACGCGGGTCAATTAGAATATATCAGAGCACTAGAAGAAAGCTACACCAAACGTATCGAAGCAATTCTTACACCAATTGCTGGATCTGGCAATGTGCATGCACAGGTAACCGCTGATGTCGATTTTTCACGTGTCGAACGTGCCGAAGAGATCTACCGGCCTAACAACACCGAGTCAGAACCTGCCTCAATTCGCAGCCAACAAAATGTGGAATCGATAACAACAGGCTCTCAATTTGACGGCGGCATCCCTGGCGCTCTGTCAAATCGCCCGCCTGAGCCAGCAATTGCGCCCATTGAACTGGAAGAAGGACAAGTCGCTGACACCCCGCCCACAGAAAAATCGGCTGATAGACGAATGGAATCTACCATTAATTATGAGGTAGACAAAACTGTTCAGCACACCCACCAACCCATTGGAGGAATCAAACGAATATCAGCAGCAGTTGTAGTGAATTATCGCGCTATAACTGCTAGTGATGGCAATATCTCGTTTGAACCGCTCACCACTGAAGAAATTACCGATATCAGGAATCTTGTCAGGGAAGCAATGGGTTACAACGAAGCGCGAGGCGACACGCTTGCCGTGACAAATAGTTTGTTTAATGGCGAGGCATCAACGGGCAATCCCTTATGGAAAGATCCAGACATGCTCATGCTGACTAAAGAAATCGGCAAACAACTCCTGATCGCTGCGATTGTATTGTTTTTCCTATTAAAAGTATTGCGCCCATTCCTAAAAAGTCTTGCGCCACCTGCAACTGTCCCATCCTTACCGGGAAATACTCAGGTCGGAAATGAAACATCTAAACAGAACGCGTTGGATAAAAACGGAACGCAAGCGCTGAATACACAGCCTGAAGATGAAACACTTGCACTAGAACAATCCGTAAATCAAACTAAGAAAAAAGTGATTTTTGAACACAATCTCCAGAAGGCGAAACAACTAGCGCTTGATGAACCGGTAATTGTTGCGAACGTTGTCAAAGAATGGGTAACTAGTAATGGAGGATGACGGCATCATCAAAAGTGCAATATTGCTGATGTCATTGGGAGAGGAAGAAGCATCAGCGGTTTTCAAGCACTTAACGCCAAAAGAAGCGCAAAAAATTGGCTCAGCAATGGCCAATTTAAATAATATAACGCGCGAAAAAATCGAGAATGTACTTGAAGAATTCAACTTACAAACAGAAGAAAAAACCGCACTGGGTCATAATGCAAATGATTACATACGCAATGTATTAACCAGGGCATTAGGTGACGAAAAGGCTGCTAACCTAATTGATCGTATTCTACATGGCGGCGATACCAGTGGTATCGAGAGCCTCAAATGGATGGATGCGCCATCTGTTGCTGAGCTGATTAAGAGTGAACATCCACAAATCATCGCGACCATCCTGGTGCATCTTGAACGTGATCAGGCAAGTGAAATTCTCAGCCTTTTTCCAGAACGTTTACGCAACGACACCTTGTTGCGCATTGCAACACTGGACAGTATTCAACCGACTGCACTACGGGAATTAAACGATGTTCTGATCAAGTTACTATCTGGCACCAGCAACATCAGAAAAACCCCCATGGGGGGCATACGAGCTGCCGCTGAAATTCTCAATCTGATGCCTTCTGCCCAAGAGGGTAGTGTTATTGACAACATCAAACAATATGACGATGATTTTGCACAAAAAATCATGGATGAAATGTTTGTGTTTGATAACCTAATAGAAATTGATGATCATGGCATTCAATTATTGTTAAGAGAGGTGCAATCGGAATCCCTGATTATTGCGCTTAAAGGCGCACAAGAAGAATTACGCAATAAAATTTTTAAGAATATGTCAAAACGTGCCGCTGAAATGTTAAAAGAAGATCTTGAAGCAAAAGGACCCGTCCGCGTATCCGAAGTTGAAGCCGAACAAAAAGAAATACTAAAGGTAGCTCGACAACTTGCTGACGACGGACAAATAGTTCTCGGAGGCGGTGGAGATGATGGCTTTATTTAATATCTTTTGGCATGGTTAACAAATGTTAGCTTAGCACCATAATTATTTAAAACCCGAGTAACAACTACTAAATGGATAATACGACACACGTCATACCAAAAGAAGATATGACCCCCTGTAAACGATGGCAGCTGGATTCGCTGGATTCGAAAAACACACAGGATACACCAGCGTCAAGCCAAACCGATAAAACAGACCAAAAAAATGAGCCATCCACGAGCACCGAGCCAGAAGGACAAAACCCGCTTACCTCACCCACTAAAGAACAAATAGAACATATTTTTCAACAGGCGCGAGAAGACGGCTATTCCGCCGGCTTTCAAGCCGGACGGTCGGCTGGTTATCAAGAAGGCAGACAAAATGCAGAAACAGAACTAAAAAGTGAAATAAAGTATATCCAAACAATTCTATCCGAGCTTGATCGGGAATTTCATCAAATTGATCAGCAAGTTGCACAGGATTTATTAACATTGGCGCTGAACCTTTCCAAAAAAATGATTACAGAAGCACTACAAATACGGCCAGAATTAGTCCTCCCAATTGTTCAAGAAGCCATTCGCCAGCTACCTCACGCCGCACAGCATCCACGCCTGCATTTACATCCAGATGATGCATTGCTGGTTAGCAATCACCTAAGTGATGAACTGTCTCAATCCGACTGGAAAATTTGCACGGATGAAAAAATTAACAGGGGCGGTTGTCGTGTAGATGCAGCAGGCAGTGAAGTCGATGCCAGTTTATCCACACGCTGGCAACGAATATTGGCAACAACAGGTCAGGAAAACAACTGGCTAGAATAACAGTAACGATCCAGTTTCGAGCTGCTTGCCACCATTACGACATCAAACATGCACAATTATTTTATCTCAAACTATGCCGTTTCTACATTACCAAATGAAATATACCAGCCACTGGCGTAGTTTCTTAAAAAACAGTAGTTATTTTGTCACTTCTTCGAATCCAATTCAAAGAAATAATGTGCTGACAAATAGTGATGTCAAAAAAAATCATAACCGCGATTGGTGCAAATTTTTGCAAAACTGCAATCAACTCGTTTCCACTTCCAACCCATTATTACAAAGTGGGACGCTGACTCGAGTTACCGGGCTAGTGATGGAAGCGGTTGGCCTCAAACTTGCAGTAGGTAGTAGCTGTACCGTTGTTCATCCTAATGGTAATAGTGTTTCTGCTGAAGTCGTTGGTTTTTCTGAAGATCGTTTGTTTTTGATGCCATCAAGTGATGTTTATGGATTAGTACCTGGCGCCAAAATCATCCCTACAGAATTTACCAGAGAACCACCCAAGTTTGGTCAAATCCAATATCCGCGGCGACGCGCAGCAGATCGCGCCAAACATGTCGCCGTTGGCGATGAACTGCTTGGCCGTGTGCTCAATGGCGTTGGAGAACCCCTTGATCAGCTTGGTCCCATTCACACGGAACAAAGTGTACCACTGTACAGCCGGCCATATAATCCACTTGAGCGCATTCCCGTTAACAAACCACTCGATGTCGGTGTACGTGCCATCAATACGTTATTGACGGTAGGGCGAGGTCAACGCATGGGTTTGTTTGCCGGAAGCGGTGTTGGCAAAAGTGTATTACTCGGTATGATGGCACGCTACACTAGCGCTGATGTCATTGTTGTCGCTTTGATTGGTGAACGCGGACGAGAAGTTAAAGAATTCATAGAAAACATTTTAGGCAATGAAGGGTTGGCACGGTCCGTCGTTGTCGCTGCTCCAGCCGATACTTCACCGCTACTCCGCCTGCAAGGCGCTGCTTATGCAACCGCGGTTGCCGAGCATTTCCGTGACAATGGTAAACATGTTCTGCTCATTATGGATTCCCTCACCCGTTATGCTATGGCGCAACGAGAGATTGCCCTTGCGATTGGTGAGCCCCCAGCAACCAAGGGTTACCCACCATCCGTATTCGCCAAATTGCCGCAGCTCGTAGAGCGGGCAGGAAACGGCAATAAAACAGACGGTTCAATTACGGCATTTTATACCGTACTTACTGAAGGGGATGATCACAACGACCCCATCGCTGATAATGCTCGCGCCATCCTTGATGGTCATATCGTACTTTCGCGCAGATTAGCCGAAGCGGGACATTATCCTGCAATTGATATTGAAGCGTCTATCAGTCGTGTCATGCCTAATCTTGTCTCAAACGAACAATCAGAATTAGCTCGTCATTTCAAGAGTTTATACTCCCGCTATCAACGCAGCCACGACCTAATTAGCGTCGGCGCTTATGTAACAGGCGCTGATCCACAACTTGATCTTGCCATTGAACTTTATCCAACCCTTGAATCCTTTCTACACCAAGGGATGTTTCAGCAAGAATGCTACGAAGATAGCCTGAAGAAATTAATGGCAATATTTAAAAAAGAAAATAGTAGTAACACTTAATTATTTAATAAGGATATCGCAATGTCTTTAAAACCTTCACTAAATATGCTACTTGATTTTGCCCAGAAAGAAAGTGATGTCTCAGCAAAGAAGCTAGGGCAACTTGCTTCCAAACAAAAAGTAGCGGCAGAAAAGCTACATTTACTCTTGGAATACAGACAAAGCTACCAATCTCGGTTTCAGGATGCGGCGAAAAACGGCATTGACCACATTGAATGGTTAAATTTTGTAGCATTCATGGACAAACTTGATGCCGCCATAACCGAACAACGTAAAAATGTAACAACGGCACAGGCTAGCCAAGAAGTAGGTGGAAAGGAATTTCAAAACTGCCAACGCAAACTTAAATCATACAATACCCTGTCAAAACGACACCTACAAATGGAAACGCAACAAGAAATGAAACATGAACAAAAAGAACAGGATGAGTTTACATCTAATATCGGTTCGAATCAGAATTCAAAAAATTTGCATAACACATAAAATGTGTCTGGCACGATAGTTGCTTTTGTATTTAATAATCCGATTACTATACGTAACCAATCTACCCCATGCAAAATATATCCATTCCACCGCAGATAAATAACCCATCCAGCCATTCAGTGACACCGGCAAATACAGACATCTCTAATACAAACGATCACTCAAATGAAAAATTCAGCGAAATAATGGAACGCGAAGTGTCAAATAACACCGCACCTAGTCAGCAAGATGATAATGCAGCTAGTGAAGTGCCAGTAACGACACCAACAACAAATGATGCTGAAAATCCACAGCCAAACCCATTGCAGGGAGAATTATCCGGGCAAATTACAAAAGAGATGGGAATTGAAGCGTCCACATTAAGCATAGAGCCGAGTCATAATGATATGGGCCATTTTTTTATCCAACCGAATGCGTCCTCTGCAAACAATATTGATCAATCGATTTTCAACGAGCACCCACAAATCTCCGACACATCATTAATAACGACCACCGCACAAGTTATCGTCCCAACCCCTTTACAATCTAAAAATCCCGCAATCAACCCCCCAGGACAATCATATAACTCGGCAAATTTTGCCGCTACCAACAGAATAATGCCGCCTTCTGTTGAAACTATTGGCGACAGCACGCTATCTATTATCGAAGCGTCAACAATCTCCCTGGCAACTGATACGGCACAACCTACCATGTCAGATAGCACCACGATACTGGCATCTTCAGCGCCGTCATCTTCAACATCACCAACTGTCGTGACGCCGCCAGATATAAGTCTCACCGCCCAACTTGGACAACCCAAGTGGGGGGATGAATTTGCGCAAAAAATTGTATGGCTAGCTGGCCAGCAACAACAGGTAGCAGAAATTCGCTTGAATCCTGCCCATCTAGGCCCTATTGAGATTATGCTGAGCATTACAAACGATCAAGGCACTCAGGCAACGGCCCAATTTGTGTCTTCGCATTTGGCAGTACGGGAAGCAATTGAAGCTGCACTGCCAAAACTACGAGAAATGATGGCGGACAATGGCATAACGCTCGGAAATGTGACTGTTGATTCTAATTCATCACAACAACAAAGAGATTCTTGGCGGCAAGAAAATGCTGCAACTAGATTTTCAACTAACCAAGCTGAAACTCATAATGAACCCACTGATCAGTTGAAAACAACGATAACCACTAGCAACCACCACGGCATGGTCAATACATTTGCCTAGAAAACTGGCCCGCGAAAAAAATCTTTTATAAGAAAACCACTATCAACCCATTCAATTTTTGGGTGACTATCACGATGAAGGCTAAAGTAAATTAACCTTCATCCTCCTCTGGCGGCATTGCAATTCATCAAAACAACGCCCCTATTCGTCTCATTGCATTTTAATGAAAGCAAAGGTCAACGCGCGCTTTAAAAGCACGTGCCTTATTGCTGTCAAACAGCCGCAGGATAAATAGTCAGCCTGGAAATAGCCAATAAATTTGCGACTATTTAGCATATCACTTCATGCTCCCATCTCACATAATCAGCCTGTCTATAGAAGGAGGAGTTCATGTCAAAAACTGCTGATAAAGAAACAGAAAAAGAAACAGATAAAGCCCCAAAGAAAAAAAGCCCACTGGTGATGATTTTAGTAGTCACCCTAGTCGCATTGGGCGGTGGTGTTGGCGCCACATGGTTTTTGCTAAAAGACCAAATCCAAACAGAGGGTGGAGAAGTAAAAAAGCCAACAGCATTCATGGACTTGGATGTTTTTACTGTTAACCTGCAACCGGAAGACGGCGATCACTATCTCCAAGTAGGATTAACGATAAAAATTCTACAAACTAAAGTAGGGGATGAAATCAAAAAACAAATGCCAGAAGTCCGTAACCGGCTTCTATTATTACTATCCGGTAAAAAACCATCAGAAATTTCCACCGCAGATGGAAAGCAACAATTAAGTACGGAAATCACTCATGAAATTAAAGAATCGCTAGATTCAGAACCAATGAAAGAAGAAATTATTGACGTCCTTTTTACTTCTTTCGTGATCCAGTGATCTCACTTTATGGCTGAAGATTTTCTCTCCCAAGAAGAAGTTGATGCACTGCTCAAAGGTGCTACTGGAGAAGTGGAAGAAGTACAAGCGGAAGAAAATGTCTCGGGGGTACGCCCCTATAACATTGCAACACAGGAACGAATAGTACGTGGGCGTATGCCCACATTTGAGATTATCAATGAACGCTTTGCGCGCTTTCTTCGCATTGGATTATTCAACTTTATGCGGCGAACAGTGGATATCTCTGTAGGACCTGTCAATGTCGTCAAATTTAGCAAGTTCGTTCGTAACCTGGTGGTGCCGACCAATCTCAATATGGTGAATATCAAGCCGTTGCGGGGAACAGCCTTAATTGTCTTTGATCCGCAATTGATATTTCTTATCGTAGACAATCTTTTCGGCGGAGATGGTAGATTTCATACGCGCGTTGAAGGAAGAGATTTCACCCAGACCGAACAGCGAATTATTCAGCGTTTGTTAGATGTTGTATTTGAAAACTACGAAAAATCATGGAAATCAGTATATCCCGTAAACTTTGAATATATAAGATCTGAAATGGATCCGCAGTTCGCCAGCATCGCCACACCCAACGAGGTGGTTGTCACGGTGGCTTTTAATATCGAACTGGGCAATACCAGCGGTGAATTTCACATCTGCATACCTTACACCATGGTTGAACCCATTCGCGACATCCTCTACAGCAGTCTACAAGGAGATCATTTAGAGGTCGATAAGCGCTGGGTTCGATTATTATCCAAACAAGTACAAAGCGCAGAAGTTGAATTGATCGCTAATCTTGGTCATGCCAAGGTGACATTGGGCCAAATCCTCAATGTCCAGGAAGGCGATGTCGTTCCACTGGATATCCCTGAAACTGTCACGGCACGGGTGGATAGCGTACCAATCATGAAATGCCGCTACGGCATCATCAATGGGCAATACGCGCTAAAAGTAAGTTCCATGATTTCCCAAGGCGAAACCGATTAATTCAGTGGAGACAAACATGTCTGAGGCTTCAACAACAGAACCGACCAATAACGACGTGATTCCTGAGCCGGCAGGATTGGAAAAAACTGACAATAACGAAATACCAGAATCTGCAAAAACAGAACCAGCAGATTCCAGCGACTCATCCGAATCTACAATAGCAGATCAAACAAATTCCAGTGACCTTCCTGAATCTGAGACAACAGAACAGACCGATGCTGATGAGTGGGCCGCAGCTATGGATGAGCAAACAGCAGCAACCAATGATGCGACTGCAAAGGACGAAGTCATTTCTGACACACAAGCAACACCCGTTTTCGAGCAATTTTCACAGGATGGTGCATTAACCAATGCTCGCAATGACATTGATATGATTCTTGACATTCCGGTTCAACTCACGGTTGAGTTAGGGCGGACTAAAATCGCCATCAAGAATCTAATGCAGCTCGCACAGGGTTCCGTCGTCGAACTTGACGGAATGGCAGGTGAACCAATGGATGTACTGGTAAATGGCTGCTTAATAGCACAGGGGGAAGTTGTTGTGGTTAACGATAAATTTGGAATCAGACTTACCGATATCATTACGCCAAGCGAGCGCATACGGAAACTAAACCGATAAAAACAACATGCTAATTCGCTATTTATTTGTTTTGTTGCTAACAGTGCCATTTTATGTCCAAGCCGAAACGCCACAACCTAGCTATATGCCACCCCCTTCTATTGTATCAAGCGAAGGGATGCTGAAGATGGTTGCCGGTTTGTTATTAGTATTGGCGATAATCGGTACGATTGCTTGGGCATTGAAGCGGTTCGCTTTTCACCCCGGCACTGCTTCAGGCGCAATAAAAATAGTCGCATCTGCTGCTGTTGGGCAGCGTGAGCGCATTGTCCTGGTTGAAGTTGAGAACACTCGACTAGTTTTAGGCGTGGCACCTGGACGTGTCAATACACTGCATTGTTTCGATAAATCTTCAACCAAATTACCCAGTGATGCATTGCCTGAATCAAATCCCAGCAAGTTCCAAGAACAGCTAAACCAGTCAATTTAAAACGTCCATGACCCTGATAAAATCAAATGCCACCAATCAGTCTCACAAAGGCGTAGCACTTCATGATTTACATTGGTCGCAACTCATTGTCAGTTATTTATTACCGAGACGTAATTTTATTCACATTATCCTCCTTATAATCGGATTCACCGCATTTCCTGTATTTGCGCAAGAAACAGGATTTTCCGCAATCACCAGCACGCCTACCCCAGATGGCGGCGCAACCTATACGCTCAGTCTGCAAGCACTGCTTTTATTATCTTCGCTGACATTCTTGCCTGCTGTTGTACTGATGATGTCAAGCTTCACCCGCATAATCATTGTATTGTCTTTGCTTCGACTTGCCCTGGGAACACAAGCATCACCACCCAATCAGATATTGATTGGGCTTGCGCTATTCCTCACTTTTTTTGTGATGTCACCAGTCATTGATCGCATACACACAGATGCCTATGTACCTTTCTCTGAAGACAAAATAAATATTTTTGAAGCTGCTGATATCGCGAGTATTCCACTAAAAGAATTTATGCTGCGCCAAACTCGCGAGACAGATCTTGCACTATTTGTTGAAATATCTGGCGGCGATGAGATCGAAAGTCGTGACCAGGTACCCATGAAGGTCCTGGTACCAGCCTATGTCACCAGTGAATTAAAGACAGCTTTTCAGATCGGTTTTGTGGTTTTCATCCCATTTCTCATTATCGACATGGTTGTGGCCAGCGTATTAATGTCTATGGGTATGATGATGCTATCTCCAATGATAATTTCACTACCATTTAAAATTATGCTTTTTGTGTTGGTGGATGGCTGGAATTTGCTGATTGGATCACTCACTCAAAGTTTTTTTACATAAATTCCAGGACAATGGAAATTAGCCGATGAGCCCAGAATATGCGATGACAGTTGGCCGACAGGCGATAGAAATCACCTTCATGTTGGCAGCACCACTATTATTGGCTGCATTGGTTACCGGTTTGATAGTCAGCATTTTTCAGGCGGCCACACAAATTAATGAAATGACACTATCATTCATACCAAAATTGCTTGTCATGTTCCTGGTCATGATCATAGCGGGACCTTGGATGCTCAACATCATGATGGATTACATGCAGCAACTATATTCCGGCATTCCTTGGCTAGCAAATGGATAATCTGGACAACTTCACAAATCCATCTGGATCGATGCATTATATTAAACGTATTTAAAAATCTTACGATGATGTCGTAGCCAGTGACCGATCAATTGAAAGCTTACAAATGATCAGCATAACCACTGCGGAATTATACGCATTATTGACGGCTCTTCTTTGGCCACTCAGCAGAATCCTTGCTTTAGTAGCGACTGCGCCTATCCTGGGGAATCCAAGTGTGCCAATACGGACAAAACTTGGCTTAGCCATACTAATCACGCTCCTAGTCGCACCCACGCTGGACGAACTACCACAAGTTGAACCGGCTTCTGAAATTGGTCTGTTGATCCTACTCCAACAAGTCATTATTGGAACTGCAATAGGATTCACCATGCGCATTGTGTTTGTTGCGATAGAAATGGCTGGAGAAATCATTGGTCTGCAAATGGGTCTGGGGTTTGCAACCATCATCGACCCACAAAATTCCGGTCAAATCCCACTTATCGGTCGATTCCTGGGCCTAATCGCTAGCCTGGCATTTCTAGCAATTGATGGACACTTGATCATGTTAGCAATTATCTCACAAAGTTTTAGCACCTTGCCCATTGGCACTACCGGCATATCCACACCTATTTTCGGCGCCCTTGCAAACTGGGGGAAAGAAATTTTTCTATCTGGCCTACAGTTATCACTGCCAGTTTTGGCCGCATTATTAATGACCAATCTTACCCTAGGCATATTATCGCGTGCCGCACCACAGTTGAATATTTTTGCAGTTGGTTTCCCATTGACACTGGCGATTGGATGGCTAGTGCTTGCACTCGCCTTTCCATACTTCACACCCATTTTAGAACACCTGTTCCAAAATGGATTTAATGTAATGATGGGAATTACTGGCTTATCAGACATCAACTTTCCATAAGTAACTATTAATAAATCAACTAAACACTTAAACAAGCAATATACACCTTCTTTTTCAGCGTAGAAATGCTATCCAGAGCTGATAAAGTAACCATCTATGCGCCCAGAATATTTCTTTAAACTAAGAACCGCATCTGGATGGCGTTTAGCATACGTTGCCCTTTAATTCTGGCAAAACGCATGAGACGTAGTAATCAGTTTCTGCAGCGAATTGCAACGCTGGTAGAGACGAAAGAAACTTACTAATAGTGCCATAGCAAGGCCACCCAAAAGTGCGCGACGTATAAAAAAATAAGTATTTATTATTTATATGTCACTTGTAACGGTTAGACAGTTTTTAGGCTTAAAGAATATTAACTGCTAGGCAACGCATGAGACTTAGAAACTGACAGCGCAGCAAATAATCATGACATTTAAGTCAAAATTAATTAAATCACTTCTCAACACCCCTCCGCTGCCCAAGAAACATCG
This sequence comes from Nitrosomonas sp., assembly GCA_021774205.1. Lineage (GTDB taxonomy): Bacteria > Pseudomonadota > Gammaproteobacteria > Burkholderiales > Nitrosomonadaceae > Nitrosomonas. The sequence goes on along the minus strand of JAJFJI010000148.1, from coordinate 621 downwards.
GCAAGACTCCGATACTCTTCTATTTAATACAGGCAACACAACATCTGAAAATTCTTCTGAAGCGCATAAATCAAAACTAGAAATAGAACCTGAAGTCGAATTGGCAGTTGACTTCAGCGAAATCAGGCAAGCACGGCTTAAGGCAGAAGACCTGGCAATCAGAGAAGCGAAAAATCGGCTTGAGGCTGAAACCAAGGCGCACGTGGCAGCAGAAGCACGCGCCAGGGCGGAAGCAAATGCCAGGATGGCAGCCGAAGTAAGAATTGAAGCCGAAACAGTTGCAACAGAGCATGCTAGGGCTAGAGCTAAAGCAGAAATCATTGCTACTGAAGAAGCAAAAAAACGCAAAACACTCGAAGCCAAAGAAAAACAACTGACTGAAGATAAGGTTAAGACTGAGAAAGAAATAAATCTTTTATTAAAGGCTAAAGTACAAGCGGAAGCATCAGTTATTAAAGAAGCACATAAGCGTGTCACACGCGAAGCACAAGCACTAGATAAAGCAAACGCAACCATGTTAGCTGAAAAAAAAGCTGCTGAAGCTGCTATTGCCCGAGCTAAAGTGGAAGAAGAAGCACGATTACTCGCACATGCTGTTGCCGAAGCAGAAGCCACCGCTGC
>JAJFJI010000147.1 GCA_021774205.1 Nitrosomonas sp. | reverse complement strand
GGGTCGTTCTCAAAAGCAAATAAGTCATCAAAGCAGCGCTGACGAAGAAAAAATAGACGCTATTTTGCAGCACGTCGGCTTACCTTCAGAAACAAAATGGCGTTACCCGCATGAATTTTCCGGTGGGCAACGGCAACGTATCGCTATCGCCCGTGCTTTGGCTGTAAAGCCAAAATTATTGATTTGCGACGAACCCACCAGTGCATTAGATGTATCTGTCCAAGCGCAAATCTTGAATTTATTGAAATCACTACAATATAGTCAGGAACTTTCTTATTTATTTATCACCCATAATCTTTCGGTCGTGGCATACATTGCTGATGAAGTAGCTGTGATGTATTTGGGTAGAATTGTCGAACGTGGACAGGTAGATAATGTGCTAAATAACCCTCGGCATCCCTATACACAAGCTTTAATATCTGCTGTTCCTTCAGTTAATGACAAAGACAAACAGGAAGTTGTACATTTACAAGGTGACTTGCCCTCACCTTCCTCGCCGCCATCAGGCTGCCATTTTCATCCGCGTTGTCCTCATGTCATGCCGGTGTGTCGCAAGACCTATCCAGGATCAACTGCATTTAATTCAACACACACGGCTCATTGTTATCTTTATTCTACGGCCCAATCTTCTTAACAATCATGACAATTATTAATAACGAAGTAACACGTCGGCGCACTTTTGCCATTATTTCCCATCCGGATGCAGGAAAAACAACGTTGACCGAAAAACTCTTAATGTATGCCGGTGCAATTCACATCGCGGGCAGTGTTAAAGCGCGCAAAGCTAGCCGCCACGCAACCTCTGACTGGATGGAGATTGAAAAGCAAAGAGGTATTTCGGTGGCCAGCTCGGTGATGCAAATGGAATATCGGGATTGTGTCATTAATCTACTGGACACCCCTGGTCACCAAGACTTTTCAGAAGATACCTATCGCGTATTGACTGCGGTTGACGCTGCACTCATGGTTATTGACGCCGCCAATGGTGTTGAAGCGCAGACTTTACGTTTGCTGGCGGTATGCCGCGCCCGAAATACGCCGATTGTTACATTTATTAACAAAATGGATCGGGAAGTCCGTGACCCACTAGCACTCATCGATGAGATCGAGCAAACGCTAGGCATGACAACAGTCCCCTTTACCTGGCCGATTGGTATGGGCCGTCAATTTCACGGCGTTTTTGATCTGCAGCATAATTGCATGCGCGTTTTTCGGCCAGGCGCGGATCGCGCCGATAATGATGAAGAAATTATTACCGGTCTTGACGATCCGTCTATGACGGCACGTTTCGGTGCATCACTGACAGATGCGCAGCAAGAAATTGAACTAATCAAAGGGGCGTCACCGGCATTTGACAAACCCGCCTTTCTGTCTGGCCAACAAACACCGGTATTTTTTGGCTCCGCGATTAATAACTTTGGTGTGCGTGAAATATTGGATGCACTGGTTGATCTGGCCCCCTCCCCTGAATCACGTCAAGCAATGCAACGGGAGGTACACCCTGAAGAAAAGAAATTTTCCGGTGTCGTATTTAAGATTCAGGCTAACATGAATCCCTCACATCGTGACCGCATCGCTTTTGTGCGTATCTGTTCAGGCCAATTTAAACGAGGCATGAATCTGAAAGTAGTTCGAAGCAGTAAAGATATTCGCACCAACACGGTGGTATCTTTTCTATCTCAACGACGCGAATTACTGGAAACAGCCTTTCCCGGCGACATTATTGGCATTCCAAATCATGGCACACTGCAACTGGGCGATACCCTAACGGAAGGGGAAGCGTTACAGTTTACTGGACTACCATTCTTCGCCCCTGAATTATTTCAGTCGGTTGAAATTGCTGATCCACTCCGCAGCAAGCAACTCAAACTGGGCCTCACACAATTAGGTGAAGAAGGTGCAATTCAAGTATTCAGACCACATATTGGCAATACGTTATTGTTGGGCGCAGTGGGCGTGTTGCAGTTTGAAGTCGTCACACATCGACTTAAGCATGAATATGGTGTAACGGCCCGTATTGTACCCGCCAAGTATCAGGTAGCACGCTGGGTAACTGCTGATGACCCCCGTGAACTGCAGCGATTTATTGAAAAAAATGCACATCGAATTGCTTATGATGCGGTTGATGCACCGACATTCCTGGCTTCATATGGCGCTGAATTAAGTGTTACCGAGGAAAACTGGAAATTAATCAAGTTTCATAAATTACGAGAACATGCCGGCTTAGTGTTTCAAACGCACATGAATAGCTAATTCGCATATGCGAACAGTTGACAAGCAGGAAACCCTTCGATAGTCTCGTTACACGGATTAATGCAAGTCAATTCTATAATCTGGATTTTATTTTCAGCACCGGTACAGATTTTTAATTATTGCGCTCAGATTATTAGGTGATTTGGCCGCACTGACTGAAGAATTCCGCAGGCGCAGCAAGCCTACATTGAGGAAATTCAGAATGAAGCGTAGTCAACGAAACTGAAAAGGTGAGATGGAAGAATCACAATTTATACCCGTGCTGAGCATATATAATAATAAATAACATCGTTTTATTAAAAGGAGAGCGTCATGCAACTTAAAGGAACTAGCACTGAAGATAATCTGAAAGCAGCTTTTGCTGGCGAGTCACAAGCCAATCGTCGTTATCTTTATTTTGCTGCCAAAGCAGATGTAGAAGGTCAAAATGACGTCGCGGCTGTATTCCGGTCCACAGCTGAAGGTGAAACAGGGCATGCACATGGTCATCTGGAACATCTGGAATCATGCGGCGATCCAGCCACCGGTCTGCCTTTTGGCGCTTCCCGCGACAATCTTAAAACAGCGATTGCCGGTGAAACCCATGAATATACCGACATGTACCCGGGCATGGCAAAAACCGCGCGGGAAGAAGGTTTCGATGAAATCGCCGACTGGTTTGAAACATTAGCAAAAGCGGAACGCTCTCATGCCAATCGTTTCCAACGCGCCTTGGATAGCTTTATCGACTAAGTTGCAATAACTTAATCATCCGTATGGATAGGAGTTTGCGAGCATTTCAAAATAACCAATCATTATTGGGTTTAACGTTGTGATGCCGCAAACTCCGTCATTTCATCTTTTTCCATCTCTCCCCTCCTCATCTATATGACTACTCGTGAAGGCAGCCTAGAAGCGCCAAAACGTCATCCACTCGACTGGAAGAATTCTGAATTCTATGACGAATCCAGTTTAATGAATGAAATGGATCGTGTCTATGACATCTGCCAGGGATGCCGCCGATGCGTTAATCTCTGCACCGCATTTCCGAGATTATTCGATCTCATTGATGAAGGAAGTACTGGGGAAATTGATGGCGTAGAAAAGCAAAAATTCTGGGAAATCGTGGATCGCTGCTATTTATGTGATATGTGCTTCATGACCAAGTGCCCTTATGTCCCGCCACACCCTTGGAACGTTGATTTTCCGCATCTCATGCTACGCGCCAAAGCGATTAAATATAAAAAAGACGGTGCCACTTTTCGCGACAAGCTATTATCCAGCACGGATCTTATGGGCAAACTGGCAACCATTCCTGTTGTCGTAAACGCAGTCAACAAAACCAACAAAATGCCAACTACTCGGAAATTAATGGATAACCTGCTGGGTATTCATGCCGAAAGGCAGCTGCCTGAGTACGACAGCCATAAGTTCCGAAATAATGCCAAAACAAATCATTCATTTTCGGTGAGAGACGGTAAAAAAGCACCGGGCAAAGTAGCGATTTATGCGACCTGTTATGTAAATTATAATGAGCCCAGCATTGGTCATGACTTATTGAAAATACTTGAACACAACGAAATTCCCACCTGCCTGGTCGAAAAGGAAGTTTGCTGTGGCATGCCCAAGCTGGAACTGGGTGATCTGGACGCCGTAGAGAAACTTAAAAACCAGAATATTCTACCACTGGCAAAACTGGCAAAAGAAGGTTACGCCATTCTGACAGCCGTTCCTTCCTGCACCTTGATGTACAAACAGGAATTACCACTCCTGTTTCCCGATGATGCGGATGTACTGGCTGTAGCAAAAGCAATGTTCGATCCATTCGAATATCTCATGCTACGAAATCAAGATAATCTTTTAAAAACAGATTTTAAACATCAATTAGGTAACGTTTCGTATCATATTCCCTGCCACCAGCGTGTGCAGAATATTGGCAAAAAAACCAGAGACCTCCTGCAGCTGGTTCCCGGTACTAAAATAAACACGGTGGAACGTTGCTCGGGTCATGATGGAACCTGGGGCGTCAAAAGCGAATATTTCGCTGATTCCATGAAAATCGGCAAACCGGTTTTCAAACAAATGGCTGCATCGGCGCCTGATTACATCAGTTCTGATTGCGCCATCGCAGCACGCCATATCCAGCAAGGTATGGGAGAAAATAGCGCGCAGAAAAAACACCCACTCACTTTATTTCGAATCGCTTACGGCGATACCCGTCAACAATCTAACCAGGCAGACGCCGCGTCGACGGCACAAGAAAACCCTATGACCAAAATTACCCGCGACAGTCTCATGTCATTGGAAGATTATACCAAGACACGGCCAGAATTCCGCACCCAAGTAATGGCGCACAAGAATAACCGCAAAATCAGTCTGGGTGACAATATCACGTTGATATTCGAAGATGAGCTCACCATCCGTTATCAGATTCAGGAAATGTTGCGCGTGGAAAAGATTTTTGATGAAGAAGGAATCAACCAGGAATTGGATGCCTATAATCCACTGGTTCCTGACGGCAGCAATTGGAAAGCCACCATGATGATCGAATACCCTGATGCAGAAGAACGCGCGGCCAAACTGGCTAAAATGATTGGCATAGAAAAAAAAGTATGTGTCAAGGTAGCGGACTATCCGCCGATTTACGCCATAGCCGATGAAGACCTGGAACGGGAAACAGAGGAAAAAACTTCTTCTGTTCATTTTTTGCGTTTTGAATTAACGCCAGCAATGATTCAGGCGTTAAAACAGGACGCGCATTTAAGTATTCACCTTGATCACCCTGCCTATCAAGCATCGATTGATTCAATAGCGCCAACCGTGCGTCAGTCACTAATCAACGACTTAACTGTCGGATGAAAACAATATCTCTGATTTTCTGCGTCTTGTTAGTTGCCGGATGCGCAAGTAAAGAATTCAAAGATGAGTTCGATAACGAAAAAACATGGGTTGAATTACAGGCGCAATTGCCCGAATACCCCAGTCAAGACAACCTAATTCCGTTTGATACTGGACCAACCAGTAACGATCAGCACTTTGTTGACACCACCTCAATTCAAGTTGGGGAAGATGGTGTCATACGATACACCCTGGTCATAAAATCTTCGTCAGGCGCAATGAATGTTACTTTTGAAGGAATGCGCTGCAGCACCAACGAAAGAAAACTCTATGCCCTAGGCCGTAATGATGGTGATTGGGCCCATTCACGCAACGCAGAATGGCAACATCTGGACCATGTTCGCCAGCTTGATGCCCAACGGGAACTGGCAAAATACTACTTCTGCCCGCTCACAAATATCGTCAAAACCCGTAAAGAAGCGATCAACGCGTTAAAAGCCGGTATTCATCCGCGAGTTAGATTGTTATACCAGTAGTTATTGGTATTAAATTTCTTTGCAATTATTTAGCTCATCTTGGGATTTATACGAAACTTTGATGGCATTCCCATCCGCAAAATTTGCGTTTCTTTATAAATTTTATGCATGCTGCATGCCTGGTTATTTTGAATATTTACAAAGGTAATTTAAATGCCTATTACCAGTGAACAACAAAGTAACATTTTAGGAATCGTTGCAGGTCTTTTTAACGCAGCGCCTGGCGGACAATTTCTAACGGAATTTTCGAATGCAGTTGATGCCGGATTAACTGAAGCGCAGTTGGCGGATTTACTGGCAGCTCATTCAGCATTTACCGACGGCATCATGGGCAGTTCAACTACCACTGCTTCACAGGTCGCGGTACTAATGAATCATTATGGTCTAGTTTCAGATGGTGTGGTGGGCAGTGCAGCATCCCAAGCTGAAGCCTTTTTCACGAATAGTATTGATGCGGGTGTTGGGTTTGGTGCGATTGCGTTTCAAGCGACCGATTTTTTGTTGGGTAACTCGATTCCTGCAGAATTTATTGAAACGGCACATTTGTTTAAGAATAAGATAACGACGGCGGAAATCTATTCTGCGAGTAATTCCTCAACGGACCTGCCTACGTTACAAGCACCCCTGGCTGGGCTAACTATCTACATGGGTACAGATGGCGCCGATACCTACGCAGGAACTCCCAATGGAGATGTAGTTTCGGGTGGTATGGGTGGTGACAAAATAAACCTGGAAGGTGCTCAAGCAGCACGAGATATCCTGGTACTAAAGACAGCAACCGATTCGCAGCCTAGCGACGCCAACAATGATGGCAGGATCACCATTCTCGACAACCTTGGCTTCGATAACGTGGAAAATTTTAAAGTGGG
>JAJFJI010000146.1 GCA_021774205.1 Nitrosomonas sp. | reverse complement strand
GCGAGGTTGACGACTAAATTATTGAATCATACGGACAGGTTATTGGGCGTCATTTTGCTCGGGAACAATTTACTTAATACAGTCTCAGCAACGCTGGTAGCAGTGATTATTTCAACACTTTTTAGTCAAAATGAATTTGCTTTACTGATTGGTACCTTATGCGTCACTTTTGCAATCTTGATTTTCAGTGAAATAACGCCGAAAGTCGTTGCTGCCGCTTACCCAGAACGTATTGCACTGGCGACAAGTTATATATTGACGCCATTATTAAAGATTTTCTACCCGATAGTATGGTTCGTCAATTTGTTTGTCGGTGCACTATTGTTTCTATTGCGATTGAAACCTAACGAAGCGGATAGTGCGCATCATATCAGTTCGGAAGAACTTAAAACTCTGGTGTTGGAAGGCGGGCATTTTATCCAGAAAAAACATCAGAGCATGTTGCTGAATCTGTTTGACCTCGAATCCGTTACGGTTGATGACGTTATTGTGCCTTGTAGCCAAATAGAGGCAATCGATCTAGATGCTGGCGATGAATTAATTCATAATCAATTGCTGACATGTCATCATACCCGCCTGCCAGTTTATCGGGGACGTCAGGATAATATTGTTGGTATTGTTCATGTTCGTAATGTTTTGAATCAAATGAAAAAAGGTCAAATAACAGCGGCTGCACTTGAGAAAGTGATGAGTAGTCCCTATTTTATTCCGTCTGGTACACCGTTGTTTTCCCAATTGCAATTATTCCAGGAGAATCATAAACGTGTTGGCTTGGTTGTTGACGAGTACGGCGAATGGTTGGGATTGGTAACTATTGAAGATATTATCGAGGAAATTGTGGGTGAATTTACCACGCAAGCACCCACGCAGGCTGGTGTTTTCATGAAACAACAAGATGGCAGTTTTCTTGTAGAAGGCAGCATTTTATTGCGGGATCTTAACCGCAAGCTTGGTTTGCAACTTCCTTTGGATGGCCCGAAAACCCTGAATGGTCTGATTGTGGAGTATTTCCAAGCTATTCCTGAAGCGGGGATTGGGTTGAATATTGCGGGCTATCCAATGGAAATTGTTCAAGCCAAAAATCAGGTGGTTAAGGTAGTCAAAATTTTTCCAGTGCACCCACCAGGGAATGATGAAGCACGCTAATGGCAGGATATAAGTTGGACGTGGGATTCAAAAGCAGTTATCCTGTTGCCGGTTTTTGCTGCGTAAATGAACTGTCTCTTGCCCATCGGTTTGTAAAAATTCGATTGGCTTCTTCTAGGGTATGCGCCCATAGCTCAGCTGGATAGAGTACCGCCCTCCGAAGGCGGGGGTCACACGTTCGAATCGTGTTGGGCGCGCCAGTCAAGTTAAACTATTAATTTTTAAAGATATAGTCTCATATCTGATTGATTTTCAGGGTAGTTCGCAATTTAGTGCAGGGATTTATTAATGTTTACCGGAATTATAGAAGGTGTTGGCGAAGTTAAGCAAATCAAGAAGCCGAGCAATTTACCGGATAAAGGTCTGAGCCTTGAAATTGCTTCTGGAAGTTTAGATTTAAGTGATGTTGCAATTGGTGACAGCATTGCAGTCAATGGTGTCTGTCTTACTGTAACTGAATTACATGATGATTTGTTCTCAGCGGATGTTTCACAGGAAACGTTAGGTTGTACGCATGGCTTGGATCAGCAGGGTAATCGAGTCAATCTTGAAAAAGCAATGCGCTTGTCCGATCGGCTTGACGGACATCTGGTGAGCGGGCATGTTGATGGTACTGGTAAAGTTGTCAACTTTGAACCGGTAGGAAAAAGCGTTATGCTGACCATTCAGACACCGGAACCATTATTAAAATTCATTGCCCAAAAAGGCGCTATTACAGTCAACGGTGTGAGTCTGACGGTTAATCAAGTCTCAGGTGATAAGTTTTCGATTAATTTAATTCCGCACACACTTTCAGCCACGACATTGAATGAACTGGTATTCGGTGCAAAAGTAAATCTTGAAACAGATATGCTGGCGCGGTATGTGGCACGTTTAATAACCATTTCAAAGTAAAGCAGGATTTATTCTGATATGACGATTAGTCCCATCCAGGAAATTATTGCTGACCTAAAGAACGGCAAAATGGTCATTCTTGTAGACGAGGAAGATCGCGAGAATGAAGGTGATCTGGTACTTGCGGCGGATTTTGTTACACCGGAGGCCATCAATTTTATGGCCAAACATGGACGTGGTCTAATTTGCTTGACGCTAACCGAGGCGCGATGTCATCAGCTGAATTTACCACTAATGGTGTCAGCCAATTGTTCTCCACTGGGAACTAATTTTACACTTTCTATTGAAGCGGCAGAAGGCGTAACGACGGGTATCTCCGCTGCTGACCGGTCTACGACTATACAGGCAGCTGTAAAACCTGAGGCTAAACCTGAAGACCTTGTTCAACCAGGCCATATTTTTCCGTTGATGGCGCAGAAAGGTGGGGTATTGGTTCGCGCTGGCCATACTGAAGCAGGCTGCGATCTGGCGAATATGGCAGGACTTACGGCCGCATCAGTCATCTGTGAGATTCTGAAGGATGATGGAAGTATGGCCCGGCTTCCTGATTTATTTGAATTCGCCGCTAAACATCAACTTAAAATTGGGACCATTGCTGATCTTATTCATTATCGCAGTCTGACGGAAAGTCTGGTAACACGCATAACTGAGCGTTCCTTGCAAACCGTTCACGGCGAATTTCTTCTTGCCGGATATCTCGATAAAATAGCCAACACGACGCATCTTGCGCTAGTTAAAGGAGAAATATGTCCTGAGACTGAAACACTTGTACGCGTTCATGAACCATTGTCAGTGATCGATTTGTTGGATATTAATGATGATACCCATTCCTGGAGCGTCAATGATGCGATGCGTGTCATTACTGAAGCTGGTCAGGGTGTTATTGTATTGCTACATCGGAATGAAAATTCTGGGGAATTAATGACGCGTATTAAACTGACAAAATCCGATTTCTCTGATACCGCCAAAGCGGACTTGCGGGATCATGGTATCGGTGCGCAAATACTCAAAGATCTTAATGTGGGCAAAATGCGGTTACTGGCAGCACCACGAAAAATGCCAAGTGTAACGGGTTTCGGTCTAGAAGTTTCGGGTTACAGGGCACGAGAAAACGACCTTAGCGAAGCTGTTTCTGAAAATTCACACCAAAAGAAACATCATGCATTAAAGCGACCGAATAATATCCTTATAAAATAGATGGTTAAAGGGGGAGACATGGCGTACTATGATAATATTATTGAAATTGAACCGAATCTTGATGGCGCTGAATTGCGTTTCGGTATTGTAATGAGCCGTTTCAATGTCGATGTAGGAGAGGGGCTATTAGGCGCTTGTACCGCAGAATTATGTAAACATGGCGTAAAGGAATCCAATCTATTGTTGGTGACGGTTCCAGGCGCATTGGAAATCCCAGTGGCATTGCAAAAAATGGCTTTGTCTGATCAGTTTGACGCGATGATTGCATTGGGTTCGGTGATAAGGGGAGAGACCTATCACTTTGAGGTTGTTTCGAATGAATCAACCAGTGGCTTGACCAATGTAGCACTTGACCTGGGGATTCCAATTGCTAATGGGATACTCACCACTGAGACCGAGGATCAAGCGATTGCGCGCATGAGTCGAAAAGGTGCAGATGTGGCACGTGTGGCGATAGAAATGGCTAATCTTTTAACAGTACTGGGTGAGATGGAGCAATGACTGCAGATATACGCGCAACACCATCCGTCGCCCGGTCAAAATCTGGCGTGGGACGCAAAAGTCGTCGGCACTGTTCTCGTGAATTGGCTCTGCAGGGGATTTATCAATGGCGTGTGGCCGGTGGTACGGTAGATTTTATTGAAGCTCAATTACGTGACACCGATGAATTTCAGAAAGCAGATGGGAAGTATTTCTCAAATTTATTGCGCCATGTTTTAAGTAATATTGAAACCCTTGAGGAACAAATTCAACCTTGTCTAGACCGCCCCCTAAAAGAACTAAGCCCGATCGAATATGCCATTTTACTTATCAGTACTTGCGAGCTAGCCAATTTTCCTGATATTCCTTATCGCGCGGTTATTAATGAGGCAATAGAACTTGCCAAAAGCTATGGTGGTACTGAAGGATATAAATATGTAAACGGCGTGTTGGATAAATTGGCGGTTCAGTTACGTGCCATTGAAACCAAGCCACAAATTAAACCGACAGTCTAAAATCAAATGATTTAAGACTACATTCATTTTGTGTTCAGAATTCGACATTATCCGTCAGTATTTTACACGCCCCGTTACTAAGGCGGTGTTAGGTGTCGGTGATGACGCTGCATTGATTTCCACAACGGCTGAGAAAGAACTGGTGATTGCTGTGGATACACTGGTATCTGGCCATCATTTTTTTGCAGATACGGATCCCCGTCAACTTGGTTATAAAGCACTCGCTGTAAATCTTTCCGATATGGCCGCTATGGGCGCGAATCCCTGTTGGGCAACACTCGCGCTAACGCTGCCCAGGAATTTGATTCAAAAAAGCGAAGCATGGCTTGATGAGTTTTCTGCAGGTTTTTTTGAGCTTGCCGACACCTATCAGATTGAACTGATCGGAGGCGATACGACTTGTGGACCTCTTAATATTAGCGTACAGGTTATCGGGGAAGTAGAAAAGGGGAAAGCTTTGCTGCGCAACGGTGCCAGACCAGGGGATGATATTTGGATATCCGGACATCTCGGTGATGCCGCATTAGCGCTAGCCCATGAACAACAACAAATCAACCTGAATCCGGACGAGCTAATTCAGTGCCTATCCGCACTGCATGCGCCGATTGCACGCATTGAATTGGGCCGTCGATTAATCAATCTGGCCCATAGTGCCATTGATATTTCTGATGGATTAATGGCAGATTTGGAGCATATTGTGGAATCTTCCAGTGTGTCTGCGACGATTAATATCAACGAAATTTCTTGTTCGAGTATTTTGAGAAAATATTTATCACATCCCGTAGCGATTAGTTGTCTACTTGCAGGCGGGGATGATTATGAGTTATGTTTTACGGCGTCCGTAAGGAATCAAAAAGAAATTGAGGAACTTTCGCTTAAATTAGCCATTCCATTAACCCGTATCGGAAAAATTACCCAAGGAAAAGGCCTTACTGTTCTGAATTCGAACGGTACAGCGATAACGCTAGAGACAAGAGGATATGACCATTTCCGCACCTGATATCCATAATCAAGACATCAAGCCGCCGCTACCACGCCCTAATTTCAAGTTTGTATGGCGCCATATTTCTCATTTCATTGCTTTCGGCGGTGGCGCAGGGTTAAGTCCTATCGCGCCGGGCACGGTTGGTACGCTGGTTGCATTTCCCCTATACTGGTTATTGAATGATTACCTGGATCCAATTCATTTTCTAGTAATCATTGATATTTTGTTCATCATTGGTATCTGGGCCTGTGGAATCACTGGAAAAGCGCTTGGTGCCCACGATCATGGCGGCATGGTGTGGGATGAGATTGTCGCATTTCTTTTGGTGCTATATTTTATACCTGATGACTGGACTTGGCAGGTAGCGGCTTTTCTTCTGTTTCGTCTGTTTGACATCACTAAACCACAACCAATTAGATATTACGACAACAAGCTTCGTGGCGGATTCGGCGTCATGTTTGATGACCTGATCGCAGCTTTTTTCACGTTGCTTTGCCTGGCTGGATGGAAAGCAATCGTGCTCTCAGGGGGATACGTCTAATTTTTTAGAGCGATTGCCCCGAAAGGAGATACCAAATTTCTATGGATGATCTCATGTTCACACGCCTAGCTAAACAAACAGGGATATTACTATCGCAACACGGACTAATGCTGGTTAGCGCAGAGTCCTGTACCGGTGGCTGGTTAGGCCAGGTTGTCACAACGGTAGCTGGTAGTTCCACGTGGTACGAGCGTGGTTTTATTACATACAGTAATATTTCCAAGCAGGAAATGTTGGGCGTACGTTACAGCACGTTAGAACAATTCGGGGCGGTGTCGGCACAAACAGCTTATGAGATGGCAACGGGGGCAGTAACCAACAGTCATGCGCAGGTTGGCGTATCTATTACCGGTATTGCTGGTCCGGATGGCGGCACGGAAACAAAGCCAGTGGGGACGGTATGCTTCGCATGGGTCATGAAAGAAGGCTTAGCACGTAGTGAGACTCAGTTTTTAAAGGGTGATCGTGAAACAATCCGTCACCAGTCCGTTTCCATTGCATTGCAGGGTGTAATCAATCTGTTGCATGAAATTCCCCCTGCATTGGCATAATCTTTGACTTTGATCGCTACTGTTTGTTTTTGTAGTTATACTTCTATTGGCTATTTTATACAGCAGCGATCTGGAATAATTAATTGTGGTTACATTCTGGCTAATACTTCTGCCACTGTTTTTCCCATCATGGAAGGGGTTGGACAAATTGTAACGCCCAGATCTTGTAGCGTAGCCACTTTTTCTGCAGCACTTTCACCTACTGAAGAAATAATTGCGCCGGCATGTCCCATGCGCCGACCTTCAGGCGCCGTTAAACCAGCAATATAGGCAATCAGTGGTTTGTTCATATTCTCTTTAGCAAATTTTCCGGCTTCCACTTCCTGTGGGCCACCAATTTCACCGATCATGAGTGCGACTTTTGTTTCTGAATCTTGTTCTAGTTTTTCCAGTACATCGCGGTGCGAGCTGCCGATAATTGGGTCGCCACCAATCCCGACCGAGGTTGTAATGCCAATACCAAGTAACCGCATTTGATCGGCAGCCTCATAGCCCAAGGTGCCGGATCGACCGACAACACCGACATTGCCCGGAATGTATATATGGCCGGGCATTATCCCTAGCATCGCTCTACCCGGGCTAATAGTGCCGGAACAATTGGGTCCGGTTAGCATCATTCTTTCTTTTCTGGGGAAACGACGTAAAAAATTCTTGACGGTCATCATATCCTGAGTTGGAATGCCGTCGGTAATCGCAACACAATATTTTATTCCTGCATCGGCCGCTTCCATAATTGAATCCGCTGCAAAAGCGGGTGGAACAAAAATAATGCTGGCTTCTGCGCCCACTTTCTGTACTGCTTCCTTCACGGTATTAAAAACGGGTAAATTCAGGTGCTTTTGACCGCCCTTGCCAGGTGTGACACCACCGACAACCTTGGAGCCATATTCCATCATTTCCTGTGCATGAAATGTGCCAATTTTCCCAGTAAATCCTTGAACTATAATACGTGTATTTTCGTCAATCAATGTTGCCACTTTAATCTCCCTTGCTTATCTACGCAGCCATTTCATTGCGGGCTTGCACAACTTTCTCGGCCGCATCTGCCAATGTATCCGCTGTGATGATTGGCAAACCACTTTCAGCAATAATTCGGCGCCCCTCCTCAACGTTGGTACCAGATAGGCGCACCACCAATGGAACTGTCATATCAATATTTTTTACTGCGTGCACAACACCTTCCGCAATCCAATCACAGCGATTGATACCGGCGAAAATGTTAACGAGCATCGCTTTTACACCTTTATCAGCGAGTACCAGACGAAAAGCTTTTTCAGTTCGTTCCGCCGAGGCGCCACCACCCACATCGAGGAAATTAGCCGGCTCTCCACCCGCCAGCTTAATCATGTCCATGGTCGCCATGGCTAGTCCAGCACCATTAATCATGCAGCCAATATCGCCATCCAGGCCAACATAGCTTAAGCCAGATTCAGCTGCTGCGACTTCTCTGGAATCGACTTGGGATTTGTCACGCAATTCTGCAATTTTATGGCGACGAAACAGCGCATTTTCATCAAAATCCATTTTTGCGTCCAGCGCTATTAATTCATTATTTTCAGTTATTACCAATGGATTGATTTCTACAGTATTGGCGTCAAGATCGCGTAGTGCGCGATAACAGCCTTTGATTGTTTTAACCGCATTATTCAATACTGATGTGTCAAGATTCAGTGCAAATGCCATTTTTCGGGCTTGGAAATCTTGGAGCCCAACTGCGGGTTCTATATAGATTTTTTGAATTGCATCCGGATCTGTTTTGGCGAGTGTCTCAATTTCCATGCCACCCTGAGCTGAACCAATCATAATGACCCGTTCAGTGCTTCGGTCGATTAAAAATGACAGATACAGTTCTTTTGCAATTTTTGAACCCGCTTCAATGTATAGCCTTGTGCACATTTTGCCATTTGGCCCAGTTTGATGGGTAACTAATTTATTGCCTAATAACGCTTCAGCAGCCTTTTCAACTTCTGTGTGTGATTTGCAGACTTTAATACCACCCGCTTTACCGCGTGCGCCTGAGTGAATCTGCGCTTTGACTACCCAGGTATCACCGTCAATTTCCCTGGCACGCTGTACCGCTTCTTCGACACTGTAAGCCAACCCCCCTTCAGCGATTTTGACGCCAAATCCCGTCAAAATTTCTTTCGCTTGATATTCATGAATATTCAACGTACTTTCCTCATAAATTACCGAAATTTTTGATAAATACAGTTATTTAGCGACACGACGCTTGGTTTTATAACTGCACGTGTTTTTTTGTTTTAGTGCTAAACGGTAGCTATCAGAATAGCTATCAATATTTGTGGTTTTTTTGCGGTTTCAGCGTCCTGGTCAACCTGCTTCATCAATGACACGCGGTCTTATTCGCCTAAATTGGATACCCACAAAAGAAAAGGCCGCTAACCGCGGCCTTTCGATATTAGTTGTTATTTTTTAGCAGCAATCGCCTCAGCAATTTTCACCACATTATTTGCCATTCTTTCTGATGCAGCATCAATTAACCTACCATCCAGTGCAGCAGCACCTTTTCCTTGTGCAGCAGCTTCTTTCATCGCTGCCAGAATACGCTTAGCCTTTTCAACTTCAGCAGCCGGTGGCGTAAAAACTTCATTTGCCAGTGAAATTTGTGATGGGTGAATTGCCCATTTTCCTTCGCAACCCAGTGCAGCGGCTCGTTTAGCGGCGAGTTTATACCCTTCAGGGTCTTTGATGTCGCCAAACGGGCCATCGATTGGTCGTAGCCCATAAGCCCGGCAAGCAACGGTCATACGGCTAATGGCGGCATGCCATTGATCACCAGGATAATCAGGATTAAGGCCACCGATATTCGTAGTCCTGGCGCGATTACTTGCCGCATAATCCGCTACCCCAAAATGTAAGGCTTCAAGACGACCGGATGCACCATTGCGGGCAATGTCTTCAACATTTGCCATACCAAGCGCGGTTTCTATTAAAGCTTCTAGCCCGATTTTGTTTTTCAGTCCTTGCTGCATTTCCAGTTGATTGACCATTGCCTCAACCATGTAAACATCTGAATATACGCCTACTTTAGGTATTAGAATGATGTCAAGCTTTTGACCGGCTTGTTCGATCAAATCGACAACATCACGAACCATATATTGCGTATCAAGGCCATTAATTCGCACAGAAACCGTTATGCCATTTTCTTTCCAATCTAAGTCATTAATCGCTTGTATGACGTTCTTACGTGCTTGTATTTTGTCATCAGGCGCTACCGCATCTTCAAGGTCAAGAAAAACAAAGTCTACGCCACTATTCAGGGCTTTCTCAAACATTTCAGGGCTGGAACCAGGAACCGCCAATTCACAGCGTTGCACCCGTTGAACGTTTGTTTCGTATAGTGTGTGACTCATTTTTTCTCCAGAAATTAATAATACGATATATTCCGTATAAATGCTTTAAATCAACATGTTATAACTAAATTAGGGTTTAGTGTCTTTACCAATTCGCTTATTTAACCCGCTAGCAAGCGGATATCAAAATTTAATAAGCGCGCATTAATCAATGGTCGATTATAACACTTGTAGCGATTACGCTTTTAACTTTGCGGCATATTTGCAGTGATAAACTAACCTGCGTCATTGCATTTATTCATTGTAAATAATAGCTATATATAACATGTAGTGTTTACCTTCTGATGGCTAGTACTTACTTCAACGTGATATTTGTTGATACAGCGTTTACAAGATGTGACGATACAAGACACAGAAAACAGACAATGGTTATTCCATTGTCAAGTGCTGCAACGAAGTGACGGAATATCTTGTGAATGCCCTGCGGGTTATTTTTAGCGCCACTGGCTGGGTTAGGTTTCTTAGCAATGGAATAATCATTGCCTGCGAGATCTACCTTGCCAGTAACACTGAAAAGCTAACTGTATCCGTAAATATCAAATTGAAGGCGTACTCGCTTGTTGATCCACAGTTATAGAAAGCTG
>JAJFJI010000145.1 GCA_021774205.1 Nitrosomonas sp. | reverse complement strand
CCTAGAGGAAGCCTCTATCACCGTTACCGGATTGATCGTGAAGGAAATGTTTTGGATGCCAACATTATTCCACCAACCTCGCAAAATCAAAAACAGATCGAAACAGACCTGTGGGAATTCATTCCGATGCACATGAACCTGTCCGATGAAAAACTTACGTGGCAGTGCGAGCAGGCGATCCGTAACTACGACCCTTGCATTTCCTGCGCGACACATTTTTTGAGGCTGCACATTGAACGAACATAAAAGTGATTTGCAAGTGATGCGTATTTCATTGTTTGTTGAATTTGAGTGACGCGAAAAAGCTTATGAATAAAAATATGATCTTGGTTATCGGTATCGGTAATGATTTCAGAAGAGACGATGCAGCAGGTCTCATCACCGCTCAGCGTTTGAAGGGGATCGTCGGAAATAAGGTTTTTATCCAGGAACAAAGCGGCGATGGGGCACTGCTGATAGAATCCTGGAAGGACAGGGAAAAGGTGGTGCTGATCGATGCGGCGCAGTCAGGTAAAACGCCCGGGACGATCCACCGATTCGAAGCGGATAGGTTTCCGTTGCCGGGAAAATTCCTTCACTATTCAACGCATCAACTAGGCGTCAACGAAGCCATCGAACTCGCAAGGACATTAAAGCAGCTTCCCCAACAACTCATCGTCTTTGGTATCGAGGGAAAATATTTTGGACCGGGCAGAGGGTTGTCGCCAGAAGTAGAGCAATCCATCCCCGAACTCATTGATCAGGTGAAATCGGAAATTGAAAAACAACAGATCACTGAAAAAGTTTCTTGCCGTTAGTGATCTTTATTTTTCATGTTTCGACAGGTTCAGGAAAACACCAAAGGACTTTCAAACTGTATTTTCGGCGTATGTAGTCATGCACAAATGCGCTAAATTTGCATCGGTAGTTACATGAATGCATTGATGTCATAGACATAATGCGTATATCGAGATGATGCTCAGACCAAAAGTGCTGCCACAATTCCAGTAATGAAAACTCTATCAAAAGTACCTGCACCACCGATGGATGCATTTGGTGCGCCCAGCTTGGGAATTTCCTTCAGATGCAACAAATCTGCACCGATCAACACCCTCAGCGTGCCACTGATATAGGCGAGGGGTGCACTTTTATCCGGACTCAGTGTTAACCACCACCATTGCGGGGATAAAAATTGGCATGGCGATGCCGGCACCGGGTATGGGCCGGGTGGAAAATGGTTTTTCATGCGGTTATATTAGAGTAGATAACAATTGATTGCATTATTCAATTAATAGGTAAAAGAAGAATGCCATGAAAAAACGATTATTTTGTTCCCTTCTCTGCTTGCCCAGTTTATCGTGGACAGCAGAAGAGCCGCGTATTGATATTGCCCGTTTTTCTCAAGGCGACTTAAGCGGTTGGCAAACAAAAGTATTCGCGGGTGAAACCCAATATACACTTGAAAAATCGCAGGGGCGACTTGGCCTGCGTGCTGACAGCAATGCCGCCGCCTCGGGACGTTATCGTGAGATAAGCATTAATCTCGAAAAGACATCCATACTTAACTGGACATGGAAAATTGACAATGTGTTGACTGGTATCGATGAACGTACCCGTGGGGGGGGACGATTATGCGGCACGTGTTTATGTTGTTTTTTCTGGCGGGCTTGCATTCTGGCGTACCCGTGCCATCAATTACGTATGGTCAAGCAATCAGCCAGTTGGCAGCAGTTGGCAGCAGTTGGCCCAGCGCCTATGCTGACAATATACACATGATCGCCGTGCAGTCCGGCCTTAAGCAGGCCGGTCAATGGGTCAATGAGAAACGTAACATACGTATTGATTATCAACATATTTTTGGTGAAAAAACCAGAAAAATAGATGCTGTCGCCATCATGACCGATACCGACAATTCGGGCAAATCAGCGACCGCTTGGTATGGCGATATCTGGTTTACCGAAAAATAACGAGTCATTTATCTTTATCACAAATTTGTGTCAATACATTTTGGGCGACATCAAATCAAAAAAACTAAAGATAACCATCATTCTGTCGATTAGTGTATTTCAAGTAGCCAAAAGAAGTTATTAAAATAAATTAATCCACTTTAACTTATCGATTATCTTTTAATTGGAATTAGCATGGACCCTCGTACAATCGCAGAAAATGTCCGCTCAGTTTTTTCTCTACCAGATATTGCGCTCCAAATTAATGAATTAATCAGCTCGGGAGAAGCTAGCAATGGTGAGTTGGAACAACTTATCCTCCACGACCCTGCATTAACAGCAAAAGTTTTAAAATTTGCAAATAGCGCTTATTTCGGTTTTTCTGGAAGAATTGAAACGGTCTCGCGTGCGACTTCTTTAATAGGACATAGAGAATTACGTAATTTAGTTATTGCAACGTCAGTGACTTCAACGTTTGAAGGTATTTCTTCCGATTTAATCGATATGGAATCATTCTGGTATCAGAGTGTAACTTGTGGCGTTGTTGCACGGTTATTTGCTGCTTATCATAAAAATAAAGGACAGGAAAGATTTTTTATCACCGGCTTGTTGCACGCAGTAGGAAAATTGATCCTTTTCAGCCAATTCCCTAAAGAATCGGCTGAAACACTACGATTCAAGGATCAAGGTAATTATGCAATAACCAATGCGGAACGAGAAATTTTTGGTTTTACCCATGCTGAATTGGGTGCTGAGCTTTTAAAGCTATGGAAATTGCCGCCAAGTATCTGGAAGATTATTGAATTTCAGCATGATCCGTTAAATGGTGAAGAATTTAGGGACGATGCCTGTATTCTTCATGTCGCAACAAATTTTGCCGATTGTATCCAATCCAGTACGGACCATGACATTAATTTTGATGAAATAAAACCTGCATATCAACCAGAAGTCTGGAATTATTTGGGTTTGGATTCCGAAGTTAATGAACCTATCCGCGAAGAAACGAGTTTGCAGATATTTGACATACTAAGTGTTATCAGACCGAAAACACTAATGATCTATTAAGATAAAAAATCGCTGATACTTGGGTCAGCGTCATAAATTTCTACCCAAACGAGAAAAAGCCAAACTGAGTAGCCGGCCACATCGAGCACAAATGTGTGCTTTAAAGTACGATGTTCAGCATGTAACTGTCTGTTAAAAGCAGCCACCATTCTTCTGTTACAAAAAACATGGCCATCAAAGTCAATCTGTTGACATCTTTACCAGCCGAATCACTTCCGCCGAATTGCCGCTGCTAGGGGACGGAACTGTAAATGATAAAACATATCCAAATAACACTCACTTTCTTCACGCTGCAGTCCATTAATAAATTTCCAGAAACCGTAGATTCTAGATAATGTCATCATTTGTTTGGCATAGTGATTCCAGGTATAACGTTCCTCAACGCGTTTAATAGCCCCCTTTGACAAGCGGCTCCATTCTTCTGGATTAGTACGGCAGCGTTCAAAAAAATCAGCGATTAATTCCACTGCCGCAGCGCCATCATTAGGATCAATATGGAAACCAGAGCGGTCATGCTCAATGATTTCCATCGGGCCACCATAACAGGTCGCAAATGTCGGTAATCCAGAAGCCATTGCTTCAATGATCGTCAACCCGAATGCCTCGAATAATGCAGGCTGAACGAAAACACCCTGACCATCCGCCACGTAACGATAAAGCTCACCTGCCAGATTTTTATCGAGACGCTTACCCAGCCAACGAACTTGTCCGTCAAGTTCATATCTATCCATAATCTCGTGCATCTGATGAATCTGTTCTCGTTCCTCACGATCGGCAGATGTCTCGGGATCAATATAACCGCCAATAACCAATAAATTTGCATGTTCGCGCAGTTTCTGTGAAGCACCATACCACTCTGTTAGGCCGGTTATGTTTTTAATTCGATCCATGCGCGCCATCGTAAAGACCAATGGTTTATTCTTATCAGTCAATATTCCTCGCGCCTCAAATCCCGTGTCCTCTCCATAAATCATGGACTCAATATCCGGTATAAGACTATGAAGCCGATGATCCGGTTGGTTGTATGGGAAAAAAATATCTGCATCAGCACCCGGTGAAACAATATTGAACTTTGGATCAAACAAGTTAATCCCATTCACAACTCGATATAACTTTGGCATCGTGAAAGAAGCATAGCTTTCATACTGACCAACGGATTCTTCTGTGCCAGCAATTTCCTGATAGGTGCTGGCAATGACAAAATCAGCTGTATTCATCGCGATCAAGTCGGCGGTAAATTGGCAAGCAAAATGATATTGCGCATCATTTTCTTGCCAGTAAAGATCGGCGTGAAGATATTTAGTTTTTTCTAATGCGTGTGCAATATTGCATTGGGTTACACCTAGACGTTGACTGAGTAACGAAGCAACTAAATTCCCATCGGAATAATTACCAATAATCAGATCCGGTCGCCCACCTAGTTCTTTGATTGCCTCAGGTTCCAGATCAAGCGCAAATCTCTCCAAATAAGGCCAGATCTCAAAACGCGAAATCCAGTGCTGCACAACACTACCATCTTCTTCATGAAAAGGCACTCGCAGAATCCAGGTATTTTCACAGCCATTCACTTTCTCCAAATGCTGATCACAAGTCGTTTCTCCAGCATCTGGAATCAATCGGGTAGCAATTACGATTCTGGGTTCAACGGGTACCCCTTGGCACGCTAAACGCTCACGCATTTCCCGTTCCAGGGCTCGAACTTGATCCAGAATGTAAATAACCTGCCCACCCGTGTCTGGCAACCCCAATACATTGTCTTGTCCAAAGTAGCCATGCGGCGAGAGAATCAGCAGGCGAGAAATCATCGGAATCCGTGCCAGAAAAATCTCTAATGTCGTTGGGGAAGGTGCTTCAAGAATATCAAGCAGCAGGTTCATAGTTTCTGTTACTCGGCCAGCAATATTACCCCAGCCAGGCGCAAAACCCAATTTCCCCATTTTTTCTGAAAAAGTTGTCCATGGTGTATTTTCATCAATTTTCGCTAACTCACTAAGTGCACTTCGTAATGCCATGTGAACGTCAATTTGATTGAAGTCTTTATTTAGCATCAATGGTTGACCGTCAATTGCATGAACGTTAAGAAAACGGAGTAGCCTATCTTCACCGGCTCTGCGCTGATTAAACATAGCGCCTGATAATTGCCGGTTTAGAAAAATCATGCCCTGACCAATCGATCGAGGTTCTTTAAGCTTGGGTAAACCGCGGCCAAAAGGACGTAGATCGATTTCCAATACAGATCCGTCTAGATGACCTGACAGCTTTTCTTTGAATGACAGGAATTCAGAATTATTTATTTGTTCAGGTAGCAATGAATCGCAATGTATCCGTATATAAATAATTTGAGCGACACCTGGGCGTAAAGCAAAATATGCCCAAGGCGCATGAAAGATTCCTTCCTGAAGCCGCTGCACAAAATTACCAAATTCGCTAGTTAATAAATCTTCCTGGTCCATCTCTTGACACATCGTGATGAACTCTTCTTGCAAATCTGAGCGCAAGAGAAAGACCCGTTCTTTAGCAAAAAAACGCCTTAACAGTGCGTAGACTGCGTCACGATTTTCCTGTGCATGAATACAAAATTCTTCCAAGATCCGTTCTTTCACAATTGCACCTTATTTAACTGGTTTATCTTTGTCTTCATTGGTATTCGAAGAGCCAAAGCCATAGTAATCAAGTCCCTCCATAATCCCGCTGGCACATCGGCC
>JAJFJI010000144.1 GCA_021774205.1 Nitrosomonas sp. | reverse complement strand
TTCAACATCTTGATCTACTTTGGACAAGGGCGATTTTAAAGAGTAAAATCTCGCCTTTTTAGAACAGGCATTAAAATCGGAGAAATTGTATGTCAGTCACAACAGAACAAAAAGCACAGGTCATCAGCGACTATCAGAGAGCCACAGGAGATACTGGCTCCCCAGAAGTACAAGTGGCACTTTTAACAAACAGAATCAATGAATTAATTGGTCACTTCAAAGCACATGTCAAGGACCATCACTCCCGCCGCGGATTACTGCGCATGGTTAGTCGCCGCCGAAAATTGCTTGATTATCTGAAACGCACCAATCTTGATGTTTACCGGAAACTAATTGAACGTCTTGGTTTACGTAAATAATCTATATCTCTCCATTCTCAGCCTGCATCAAGATTTTATAGTAGTTTTTCCGGTGAAACATGATTGCGGATCTGACGGACTGACAAGAATTAAAAACCGAACAGGAATTATTCATAAAAAAGGATCGTTAATTGAAACCAATCAAAAAAAGTATTGCTTACGGGCGCCATCAACTAACGTTAGAAACCGGAGAAGTTGCTAGACAAGCACATGGCGCTGTCATGGTCACAATGGGTGATACCGTCGTACTGGTAACTGTCGTGGGCGCAAAAAAAGTAAGACAGGGACAAGATTTTTTTCCACTAACCGTAGATTACCAAGAAAAAACGTATGCTGCGGGTAGAATACCTGGCGGTTTTTTTAGACGTGAAGGCCGCCCGTCAGAAAAAGAAACACTCACCTGCCGACTGATTGACCGGCCAATTCGTCCGCTCTTCCCCGAGGGGTTTTACAATGAAGTACAGATTGTTGCCACCGTCATGTCATCCGACAATGAAGTGGATGCAGATATTCCTGCATTGATTGGTACATCTGCCGCATTGGTTCTTTCCGGCATTCCATTTGACGGCCCTATTGGCGCTGCCCGGGTTGGCTATATCGACAACGAATATATATTAAATCCAAGCATTAGTGAGCTGAATCAAACACAGTTAAATTTAGTCGTAGCGGGCACACAGCAAGCCGTACTCATGGTTGAGTCTGAAGCCATGGAATTGTCTGAAGAAACCATGCTGGGCGCAGTAATGTACGGTCATGAACAAATGCAGACAGTCATCAATGCGATTAATGAACTGGCGGATGAGACTGGCGTTACCGCTTGGGACTGGGAGCCCGCAGAAAAGGACACGGCGTTAGAAGAAAAAATTACGCAGCTGGCGGAAGCGGATTATCGTAACGCCTTTCAGATAAAACAGAAACAGGGGCGATCTGACGCGCTGAGAGAAATTTCTCAAAGGGTGTGCGATGAAGTTGGTGTTGGAACAGAAGATGGCCCCGACGGCCAATCAGTTAAGGAAATTTGTTTCGAACTCGAATCAAAAATCGTACGCAATCAGATTCTTGATGGCCAACCGCGCATTGACGGGCGAGGCACACGTTCAGTCCGCTCCATTTCAATACGTAATAGCGTTCTACCACGTGTACATGGTTCGGCTTTATTTACACGGGGAGAAACTCAAGCGTTGGCTGTTGCCACACTCGGCACCACACGCGACGAACAAAAAATTGATGCGTTACAGGGAGACTACTCTGAACGCTTTATGCTCCATTACAATATGCCGCCTTATGCTACTGGAGAAACCGGCCGTGTCGGCACGCCAAAGCGGCGCGAGATAGGTCATGGCCGTCTTGCGAAACGTGCGCTTCTTGCCGTACTACCTTCGCCAGAAGAGTTTGGTTATTCGTTACGGGTTGTATCAGAAATTACTGAATCAAACGGCTCCAGCTCCATGGCCTCAGTATGCGGTGGATGCCTCGCTTTGATGGATGCCGGCGTACCACTTAAGGCACATGTGGCTGGTATTGCAATGGGATTAATCAAAGAGGGGAACCGCTTTGCTGTCCTAACTGATATTCTGGGAGACGAAGACCACTTGGGCGATATGGATTTCAAAGTGGCGGGCACTGAAACGGGTATTACCGCATTACAAATGGACATAAAAATCCAAGGAATTACCCAAGAAATTATGCATGCTGCCCTGATACAAGCCAAAGAAGGGCGCATACATATACTTGAAATCATGAAGCTAGCAATGCCCGCAACACGCGAAGATCTATCCGAACACGCACCCCGCATCGTTAAATTTAATATCAACCCAGAGAAAATCCGTGATGTTATTGGCAAAGGCGGCGCTGTTATTCGCGCACTCACGGAAGAAACCGGCACTACTATCGATATTACCGATGATGGTGTGGTGATGATTGCCTGCTCAAATGCAGAAGGCGGTGAACTCGCTAAGAAACGAATTGAAGACATCACAGCTGAAGTTGAAGTTGGCAAAATTTATGACGGCACTGTATTGAAATTACTTGATTTCGGTGCGATTGTCAGCGTTCTTCCTGGGAAAGACGGCTTATTGCACATTTCGCAGATTGCAAATGAACGTGTCAATAACGTCTCAGATCATCTCAAGGAAGGTCAGTCAGTGCGCGTAAAGGTGTTGGAAGCGGATGATAAAGGGCGACTGCGCCTGAGCATGAAAGCCGTTGAAGCAGAAAAATCGGATGATACGGATACGGCGACTCAATAATAATATGTAACTAGCAATTAAACAAAAAGGCCCTGTGAGAACGCAGGGCCTTTTAAGTCACAAAGCGAGCTAAAGCAAACAAAGTGCGCTGCCCTACTTTGCCATTTGTTTCTCTCTTATCTCATCAAGCGTTTTGCAATCAATGCAAAGCGTTGCAGTGGGACGCGCTTCAAGACGTTTTAAGCCAATTTCAATACCGCAGCTTTCGCAATAACCATAATCACCAGCGTCAATTTTCGCGATGATCTCATCAATTTTTTTGATGAGCTTGCGCTCACGATCACGGTTACGTAATTCCAACGTCATGTCGGATTCTTGACTAGCTCGGTCATTAGGATCAGCAAAAACAGTCGCTTCGTCCTGCATGGTATGAACAGCGCGATCAATTTCCTGCCCCAATTCGATCTTTAAATCCTCCAGAATCTTGCGGAAATGCGCAAGCTGTGACGGACTCATATACTCTTCCCCTTTTTTTGGCTTATAGGGAGCCACCTGTTTATGTTCTTCTTGCAGCATTTTCAATGATTTTGCCTTATCCGCGAATTAAATAAAAGCGCAATATTATTAAAAAATTCATTATACAACAAGTAAAATTCACAACTAACTGTTTATTTGTTCCTGCAACCTGATGCTATTGCAACCTGACACGATCAAGGCACCTAGGTAATATGAAGCTTTCTGTTGTAAATGAATTTGAGATTTTTAAAAAATCGATGATGACAATTAATTATCAATCAAAACTTCGGCCAAGCTTAAATTGACGTTTCTTTCACGAAAAGGTATAGTGTCGCTTTTTTCGGGGTGTAGCGTAGCCTGGTAGCGCGCCTGGTTTGGGACCAGGATGTCGGGAGTTCAAATCTCTCCACCCCGACCATTATCGCCTTTTCTCTGGAAGGCAAACCCGGATTGAGAAGTGCCCGTAGCTCAATCGGATAGAGCACCAGCCTTCTAAGCTGGGGGTTACAGGTTCGATCCCTGTCGGGCACGCCACAAATGATCAATTTTGTGGGTTACTAACAACTCAAGTGAATCCAAAGGTTGATTCACTGCATTTCTATAATGGTGGCTGTAGCTCAGTTGGTAGAGTCCCGGATTGTGATTCCGGTTGTCGTGGGTTCGAGCCCCATCAGCCACCCCAAATATCCCGGCTAATCATACAATATCTTATCTCTAATAAATTATTGTTGGCTTCCAAGCAAGCTTCAATCATAATCTCAAGATCAGGTAGATCTTTCTCAATAGTACTCCAGGAAATTCCGGATGAGCCATAATTTATTCAATAGCCTACAAGAACTCGCGATCCAGCAAAATAACGAAGCCAAATTCTACTCATTGCCAGCACTTGAGAAATCGGGTCTCAGTAATATTTCACGCCTTCCAATTTCCATACGGATAATCCTAGAATCGGTATTACGCAATTATGACGGTAATAAAATAACCGAAACACATGTTAGACAACTTGCCGGATGGGAACCTAATGCGGCGCGTGTAAATGAAATTCCTTTTGTGGTTTCCCGGATTGTATTGCAGGATTTCACTGGCGTCCCGTTATTAGTAGACCTGGCTGCAATGCGTAGCGCGGCAGAAAGAATGGGGAAAGACCCCAAGCGTATCGAACCGCTCGTGCCCGTTGATCTCGTCGTTGACCATTCTGTACAGGTTGACCATTACGGCAATAAAGAAGCACTCGAACGCAACATGGAAATTGAATTTAGCCGCAACAATGAACGCTATCAGTTTATAAAATGGGGAATGCAAGCGTTTGATACATTCAAAGTAATTCCACCCGGGATTGGTATCGTGCACCAGGTTAACCTCGAGTATCTTGCGCGAGGCGTCCATCAAAAGAATGGTGTAATTTTCCCGGATACATTAGTTGGCACCGATTCACACACCACCATGATTAACGGCATTGGCGTAGTTGGTTGGGGAGTGGGCGGTATTGAAGCAGAAGCCGGTATGTTAGGACAACCGGTTTATTTTCTCACACCAGATGTTGTCGGGGTAAATTTGACCGGCCATCTACGCGAAGGCGTCACCGCCACAGACTTGGTATTAACCATTACCCAAATGCTACGCAAAACGAATGTGGTTGGTAAATTTGTGGAATTTTTTGGGGAAGGGACCGCTTCGCTAACTTTACCCGATCGTGCCACTATCGCCAATATGGCGCCAGAATATGGCGCCACAATGGGCTTCTTTCCGATTGACGACGTTACGATTGAATACTTTAAAGGGACTGGGCGCAGTGATGAAGAAATTATTGCATTCCAATCCTATTTCAAAGCCCAAGAAATGTACGGAATACCGTATAAAGGGGACATTGACTACAGTCGGGAACTGGAACTGGACCTTAGCACAGTCACGCCTTCACTGGCCGGGCCTAAGCGTCCGCAAGACCGCATTGAAATTAACAATATAAAATCTCAATTTGCTGAGCTTTTAAGCAAACCTATTACAGAAAATGGTTATGGAAAACAAAGGGAAGACCTAAATCAACGCTACCTGACGAGAGATTGTCAAAGCGATAACATTGATCTTTGCATCAATCCAGATAATAGTAATCAGAACGAAAGCAGCCTTAAATCTGGGAACGGTAGAAACGTCACCGAAATGGTCAGCAACCATCCAACGCCAGGTACAGTTAACGCGCTAGCAGATACAGCTAACGGTTCGATTGATTTAGGCCATGGAGATATCCTAATTGCAGCGATTACTTCCTGTACCAATACTTCAAATCCGAGCGTGCTGATCGCGGCGGGACTAGTCGCAAAAAAAGCAGTAGAAAAAGGACTATCGGTTAAACATCATATCAAAACATCCCTTGCACCCGGCTCACGGGTTGTATCAGACTATCTTACAGCAACCGGTCTACTTCCCTATCTTGAACAGCTGGGCTTTAATATCGTGGGTTATGGTTGCACCACTTGCATTGGA
>JAJFJI010000143.1 GCA_021774205.1 Nitrosomonas sp. | reverse complement strand
AGGCGTATATAGCCTTCGCTACCAAATGCGGAGCCGGGAACAACTGCTACGCCAGCTTTTTCCAGAAGATATTCGCAAAATGCAATATCACTACATTCATCAATTATCCCTTTATTATTCAGATTAGAGATTGCTTGCTGGCAATCGGCAAATGTATAAAAGGCACCATCTGAGGGTAAGCATTTTATTCCAGCAATCCTGCTGATTCCTTCCGTGACAAAATCATTGCGAGTCTTAAATGCTGCCACCATTGGCTCGATACATGACTGATCGCCTGTAAGGGCTGCTTCAGCTGCGACCTGGGAAATTGAAGTTGGGTTTGAAGTACTTTGTGATTGAATATTCTCCATGGCAGTAATGATATTTTCTGGTCCGCCACAATATCCAATGCGCCATCCAGTCATGGCATAAGCTTTAGAAACGCCATTTAATACCATTGTCCGTGAATATAGGTCAGGGCACACATTGAGTATATTTAAAAACTGACCGCCGGACAAAAGAATATGCTCGTACATATCATCAGTGGCGATAAGAATCTTTGGGTACTGGCGTAAAACTGCTCCTAATGCCTGCAACTCTTCTTGGGTATAAGCACTGCCTGAGGGGTTTCCAGGACTATTAATCACAAATAGTTTAGTTTTTGGCGTAATGGCTTTTTCTAATTGCTGGGCTGTTATTTTGAAATGTTGCCCAATATCAGTCTCAATAAAAACGGGTTTTCCTTCAGCAATCAGAACAATATCCGGATAGGATACCCAATAAGGGGCAGGTATAATAACCTCATCGCCCGGGTTAATGACAGATAGAACGAGATTAAAGAAACTTTGTTTGCCGCCACAAGACACCAAGATTTGCTTGGGACTATATTCAAACCCGTTCTCACGTTTAAATTTTTCGCAAACAGCATTCTTTAAACCAGGTGTGCCACCAACGGGCGTATATTTAGTAAAGCCGCTGTTTATAGCAGCTATGGCAGCATCTTTAATATGCTGTGGTGTATCAAAATCAGGCTCGCCCGCACCCAGTCCAATTATATCTTTCCCTTCCGTTTTAAGTTTTGCTGCGCGGGCAGTTACGGCAAGCGTAGGGGAAGGTTTGATAGCCTGTACACGTTTTGAGAGTTCCACAGCAAAATCCTCATATTAATGTAGACTGGGTCTACATGTTAAAATTGCTCAATAATTCTGTAATTATTCAGTACATCGCGGTAACTGTTCAGCTTATCCCTAAAATTCGTTAGTTCAAGGCACAAAATGTGAGTTTGCACGTGCAATTGATCATTTTGTAACACCGAAATGGCGGATTTTAGGGATAAGCTGAATAGTTGCATAATTCTTTTCACTTGAAGAAACAACACATTCAGGGATTATACCTGTGATCGTTACCTTCCCCAATAGTCCGTATAAATTACATCAATCGTTTGAACCAGCCGGTGATCAACCCGAAGCAATTGCCAAACTTGTCGAGGGTATCATGGATGGCCTGGCTTACCAGACATTACTTGGCGTGACGGGTTCCGGTAAAACATTTACGATGGCTAATGTTATTGCGCGGCTGGGCCGGCCGGCGATTATTATTGCACCCAATAAAACTTTGGCGGCGCAGCTTTACGCTGAAATGCGTGAATTTTTTCCAGAAAATGCCATTGAGTATTTTGTTTCCTACTATGATTATTATCAGCCAGAGGCCTATGTTCCTTCGCGGGATCTTTTTATTGAAAAAGATTCCAGCATTAATGCGCATATCGAGCAAATGCGGTTGTCCGCGACCAAATCTCTGCTTGAGCGCGATGACACGATTATCGTTGCATCGGTTTCATGTATATATGGTATTGGTGATCCGGTCGACTATCACGGAATGATCTTACATTTACGTGAACATGAAAAAATAACTCAGCGAGATGCGATTAAACGCCTGACTGAGATGCAATATGAGCGTAATGAAATTGAATTCAGTCGCGGCCACTTTCGAGTACGGGGAGATGTGCTGGACATTTTTCCGGCCGAAAGCTCTGAGGCGGCAGTTCGTGTTTCATTATTTGATGATGAAGTAGAAAGCATATCGTTATTTGATCCGTTAACGGGACGTTTATTACAGAAGCTATCGCGATATACCATTTATCCATCCAGCCATTATGTGACACCAAGAAGCACGACACTGCGTGCCATTGAGACGATCAAAGCTGAGTTAAGGGAACGCACTGAGCTTTATTATCAATCTCATCAACTGGTGGAAGCCCAGCGGATTGAACAACGGACGCGTTTTGATCTAGAGATGCTCAATGAACTGGGTTTCTGTAAAGGGATTGAAAACTATTCACGCCATCTTTCCGGAAAAAAGCCTGGCGAACCCCCACCGACGCTGATTGACTATTTGCCTCGTAACGCCCTTATGGTAATTGATGAGAGTCATGTTACCGTTCCTCAAGTTGGTGGCATGTATAAAGGGGATCGATCTCGCAAGGAGAATTTGGTCAACTATGGTTTTCGCTTGCCTTCGGCATTAGATAACCGCCCGCTGAAGTTTGAAGAATTTGAAAAAATGATGCCACAAACTGTTTTTGTTTCCGCCACACCGGCAGAATATGAAAAAACCCATAGTGGCCAAGTGGCTGAACAAGTTGCCCGGCCTACGGGTTTAGTTGATCCCGTCATTGAGGTTCGCTCCGTTACGACTCAAGTTGATGACTTAATGTCAGAAATTAGCTTACGTACTGCTAAAAATGAGCGTGTACTGGTAACCACGTTGACGAAACGGATGGCTGAGGATTTAACCGACTATTATTCTGACCATAATATCCGGGTACGCTACCTACATTCTGATATTGACACGGTTGAACGAGTAGAAATTATTCGCGATTTACGCCTTGGAAAATTTGACGTGCTGGTTGGTATTAATTTGTTACGTGAAGGTCTGGATATTCCTGAAGTGTCTTTGGTTGCGATACTGGATGCCGATAAAGAAGGATTTCTCCGCTCGGAGCGTTCATTAATTCAAACCGTGGGAAGGGCGGCGCGCCATATTAATGGATCAGCCATCCTTTACGCGGACAGGATAACTAACTCAATGTGTCGAGCAATGGACGAAATGACACGTCGTCGTGAAAAACAACTTTTATTTAACCAGGAAAATAATGTGACGCCGCGAAGCGTTCATAAGCGTATTAAGGATTTAATTGATGGTGTCTATAATACTGAGACGGCGCAACAGAATCTCAAAGTTGCTCAGGTACAAGCCCGCTTTGATTCTATGAGCGAAACGCAATTAATCAAAGAAATTAAACGACTCGAGAAGAAAATGCTAAGTGCCGCGAAGAACCTGGAGTTCGAGCAGGCGGCACAATTCCGAGATGAACTTAAGATGCTAAAGAGCAAATTATTTGTTGGGGTTGCTGACCTGGAATCTTGACCTGGCCGTATTTTGTATTGGTTATTCTAATTCCTGCTATTTTTTTATCATTGTCGAAGAGACAAAGATAATGCGGTGGAATGT
Organism: Nitrosomonas sp.; assembly: GCA_021774205.1. Taxonomy (GTDB): domain Bacteria; phylum Pseudomonadota; class Gammaproteobacteria; order Burkholderiales; family Nitrosomonadaceae; genus Nitrosomonas. The sequence continues at coordinate 6,675 of JAJFJI010000143.1, read as the reverse complement.
GCGATTGAGCGTTTTGCTGGAGAAATTAGTCATTGCCATACTTTCAACAAAACGTACGTGATCACCCACTTTTACCTGTGTGGTTGGCGCGGCAATCCAGAAGAGCCTATCGCCATTTTCTAGTTCCATATAGGTATAACCGGTTGTTTCAAGAACCGAGGCAACAATACCTTCGTCATTTGGCAATTTTGTTGTTGCATCGGAAGTATTTTGAGCATATGAAGTGCTAAAAATCAGTAGACTCAGCAGGAAAGCCAAAACTAGGTGAAAAGTTTTCATTATTTCTCCAGAAGATTTATTGATATTTTCAGTTATTATGATACACCGCAGTATTTTTTAGTTCCAATTAAAACTGCTAATTATTGGTGATTATGTACTGGAATTTTGCTTATTTGTTATTTGTCGAACCCGCTCAAAAAAGCATATTGCCGCGGCTGAAGCTGCATTGAGTGATTCTGTTTTGCCAAGCATGGGTATCGTAATTTGTTCGTTAGAAATTTCCAGCATTTTATCGGATAAACCTTTTCCTTCATTGCCAAATACAAAAGCAATAGGCCCAGTTAAAGGGGTTTCGTAAAGGCTTTTTTTTGCTTGAACAGTAGTAGTGATTGTCTTGCCGTTAAATAGTTTTGCAATTTCCACCAAGTTAGACCGTTCATGGATATGCAGTAAGAAATGTGCGCCCATTGCTGCGCGAAGTACTCTAGGTGACCAAGCGTCCGTGCAATCTGTTGAAAGATAGACATCGCACGCGCCCGCAGCGGCAGCAGAACGTAAAATGGAACCCAGGTTGCCCGGATCCTGTATCGATTCAAGCAAGACGCAAAAAGCTTCATTTTTATTGACTGGAATAGCCTTGATCGCTGGAATAGATATAAGCGCCATTATCCCTGTTGGTGTTTTTACCGGAGAAGTCTCACAAAACAACGCGTCGCTCAATATAACGATTTTTTTAGCTTGTTTGTGGATTATTTTCTTTATTTCTGCGTGTTCATATCCTGATTTGCTTGTGATGAGGTTAATAGGTGGGCCCAGCGCCGCACAATAAGCTTCGATCAGATGGATGCCATCCAGTATCGTCAAACCACTTTTTCTGCGCTGTTTAGCAGACCTTTCTAATTTAACCAGTTGCTTGAAAAAAGGATGCTCGCGTGAGGAAATAGATTGCATAGCGAGAGCGCAGGCCTCAGAATATTTTTTGACACCAGTTTCTTTATTTGCGCGCTTAGCCCTTATAACGGTATTCAGCAGACATGGCATGTGCCTGCAGACCTTCACCTTTGGCTAAGGTGGAAGCAATCGCGCCAAGTGTTGCCGCACCTTGCGCGGATACCTGAATAAGGCTGCTTCGTTTCTGGAAATCATAAACGCCAAGCGGCGATGAGAAACGTGCCGTGCGGGAGGTAGGGAGTACGTGGTTGGGGCCGGCGCAATAATCACCAATCGCTTCGCAAGCATTCCGGCCAAGAAAAATAGCGCCTGCATGCTTAATTTTTTCCAACCATTTTTCAGGTTGATCAACCGATAATTCCAAATGCTCAGGCGCAATTTGATTGGCAATGGCACATGCTTCATCGAGATCATTAACTCGGATAAGTGCGCCACGATTTTCAAGAGACGTATGAATAATCGCTTTTCGTGGCATGGTTTCCAGTTGCCGGTTAATACTTGTTTCAACCTTGTCTAGAAAGGCGGTATCTGGAGAAAGTAGGATTGCCTGCGCCAATTCATCATGCTCAGCTTGCGAGAACAGATCCATTGCAATCCAATCCGGATTAGTTTTGCCGTCACAAATGACTAGAATTTCTGATGGGCCTGCAATCATATCTATGCCGACTAAGCCATAGACGCACCGTTTTGCCGCTGCGACATACGCATTACCTGGCCCAACAATTTTATCAACTTGTGGGATAGTTTGCGTGCCATAGGCCAATGCACCGATGGCTTGAGCACCACCAATAGTGAAAACACGGTCTACCTCACAAATGGCGGCTGCCGCCAGTACCAAGTCATTTTTTTCGCCATTTGGCGTGGGCACTACCATGATCAGTTCTTGAACACCTGCAACGCTGGCAGGCAGTGCATTCATTAGAACCGAGGAAGGGTAGGATGCTTTGCCACCTGGAACATATAATCCAGCACGGTCAAGCGGTGTAATTTTCTGGCCTAGTATTGTTCCGTCCGCTTCCTCGTATTGCCAGGATTGCGCCGCTTGTTTTTCATGATAAGCGCGAACGCGTTGAGCAGCTTGTTCAAGCGCATCACGTTGAAAAGGTGGTAGTGCTTGAAGTGCTTGCTGCAAATACGCTTTGGGTAATTCTAACGCTTCAATTGTCGTTGCAGTCAGGTTATCAAAGCGCTGGGTATATTCCAGCAATGCTGCATCGCCACGACATTTAATGTCGGTGAGAATACTGGTTACCGTCTTGTTTACTTCATCATCCTGTGCATTCTCAAATGCCAGTAACTGACCAAGCGATTTATTAAACCCGATATCTGTGGAGGCGAGTCGTTTTATTTGAACCATAAAAAATTCCGATTTTTTATCTTAGACAGTTATGCTTCAACCGCTTCTGAGAAAGCCTTTAAGATCGGTTGGATAGTTTCCCGTTTTAATTTTAAGGCTGCCTGATTAATAATTAAACGCGATGAAATCGGCATGATTTCTTCGACTGCCTCCAGGTTGTTGGCTTTTAGTGTATTACCCGTTGACACCAGATCGACAATTGCATCGGCGAGGCCAACCAATGGCGCAAGCTCCATGGAACCATAAAGTTTAATCAAATCTACATGCACCCCTTTATCGGCAAAGTGCTCACGCGCTGTCTGCAAATATTTTGTGGCAACTCTTAATCGCGCACCCTGAAATACGGCGGATTCATAATCGAATCCTGTGGGCACGGCTACCATCATTCGGCATCGGGCAATATTTAAATCCAGTGGCTGATAAAGCTCTGTGCCACCATGTTCCAGAAGCACGTCCTTGCCAGCGATGCCGATATCTGCTGCGCCATATTGGACATAGGTTGGAACGTCTGATGCGCGGACAATCACCAGGCGCACGTTAGCGCGGTTGGTTGCAAGTATCAATTTGCGTGATTTTTCTGGATCATCAAGCGCTTCAATTCCCGCCATTTTCAACAAGGGTGCAGTATCGTCAAAGATGCGCCCCTTGGAAAGGGCGATAGTAATGTCGGTCATAAATATGGAAACTAGCCGAGATTGGCTGCGGCAAAATCCCAGTTGATTAATTTTTCCAGAATGGTATTGACATAATCAGGGCGACGATTCTGATAATCCAGGTAATAAGCATGTTCCCAAACGTCAATGGTTAATAACGGGCGGATATTTTTAGTTAATGGGGAATCCGCATTGCTTGTTTTAGCGATTGAAACTTTATCGCCATCAAGCACAAGCCAAGCCCAGCCACTACCAAACTGGGTCACCGCAGCGGTTGCAAGCGCCTTTTTACAAGCATCTACACTGCCAAAAGCCGCCTCAATTTTCTGTTTCAACGCGGCAGGGGGCTCGCCACCGCCGTTTGGTTTTAAACTGAGCCAGTAAAACATATGGTTCCACACTTGCGCCGCATTATTAAAAATACTCGCTTTGTCAGTTTGTCCAGCGGTCGCCCTGATTATTTGTTCCAGCGATTGGCCGGCAAGTTCAGTTCCTGCTACCAGATTATTGAGATTGGTCACATAAGTATTGTGGTGTTTTGCGTAATGAAAGCTGAGTGTATTGGCTGAGATAACCGGTTCGAGCGCGTTATTTGCGTAGGGTAGGGGTGCCAAAACAAACTGTGATCCTGATTGAGCGGCGCTAGAAAAATTATCTACATTGACATTCGTCATTGTTTCTCTCCTTTGATAAATAGAATGATACTGAAACGCGACAGGAATTAGTTAGTATTATTAATTTCAGCGGTAAACGTGATTTTATTGTAACCTGCCACCCTTGCAGCTTCCATTACGTTAATGACTGACTGGTGCGTGGCTTTGGCATCTGCGTTGATAATGATGAGTGGATCAGGTTTGTTATCGGCGGCGGATTGCAACGCATTTTGCAGATTTTCAATCCCGGTAAATTTTACCGGTACGCCATTGACCGTATAACTGCCAGCTGCGTCAATTGAAATGTCAATCACATTAGGGCGTTCAATATTTTTATCTACTGCATCTGCCGCTGATTGTGGTAAATTAATTTCAAGTTCCGCAAATTTTGAGTAGGTTGTCGTAATTACCAAAAAAATCAGGATAACCAGTAACACATCAATCATCGGTACTAGATTAATTTCCGGTTCTTCTTTTTGTCTGCCACGCTGAAAGTTCATAGAATATAATCGCTAAAAAATTCGTAACGATAAGCTTACATATAATAGCCAGGGTGGATATTATACAGACTTAACCTTATTCAAACTGAATTCTGGTTTATTATTCTTTTAGCCGCTATTTATCCAACTTAATTAATATAACGTAATCCATGAACAAGCCATTAATCAGTATTGTTATGGGCAGTGACAGTGATTGGGATGTGATGCAGCACGCTGTTAACATCCTCAAGGATTTTCATATAGCTCATGAAGCGCTGATAGTATCCGCGCACCGCACACCGGATCGTATGTTTGAATATGCCGAAGCCGCTATAGATCGCGGTATTAAATGTATTATTGCCGGGGCCGGTGGCGCAGCGCACCTGCCTGGCATGATCGCGGCTATAACCACCTTGCCAGTATTAGGTGTGCCAGTTACTTCCAAACGGCTTCAGGGCGTCGATTCGTTGTTATCCATTGTGCAGATGCCAAAAGGTGTTCCCGTCGCCACTTTTGCCATTGGAGAAGCCGGTGCTGCTAATGCTGGGTTATTTGCCGTTGCACTGCTGGCAGTGCACGATGCGTCATTAGCTAAGGAACTGGCGGCCTTTAGAAAAAAGCAAGCAGCGGCCGTTACAGCGATGACATTGCCGGTATGAAAAGTATTATGCCGGGCACGATGCTAGGCTTGCTTGGTGGCGGCCAGTTGGGGCGCATGTTTACCATGGCGGCCCAGTGCATGGGTTATCGTGTCACGGTACTTGACGCATCAGAGGACAGTCCGGCAGGTTGTATCGCTGATCGTTTTATCTGTGCTGATTATAGTGATAGAAAAGCGCTGTATGAACTTGGTTCGACTTGCGCAGGTGTTACCACCGAATTTGAAAATATTCCATCTGACTCACTCAGCTTCCTGGCCGACTATTGTGTTGTCTGCCCGGATGCTAATAGTGTAGCGATTGCGCAAAATCGAATTGCTGAGAAACAGTTTTTAGCCACTAATGGCTTTCCAGTCGCTGCATTTGCGGTGGTTCGGGATAATGATGTACTATCGCCAGAAACGCACCCTGAATTGTTTCCTGGAATACTCAAGATAAGTCGCTTTGGTTATGACGGAAAAGGTCAAGTCCGCGTCAATAATGCGGCTGATTTAAGGGCTGCATTTGCCAGTCTAAATAAAGAAAGCTGTGTCCTGGAACAGCGATTGCCGCTGAAAAATGAAATATCAGTTATCGTGGCGCGTGGTTTTGATAATGCATTAAGCATTTTTCCAGCGGCGGAGAATCAGCATGCGCATGGTATTCTAGATATCAGCATGATCCCTGCCAATGTTTCGCAGGAAATTATCCAGCGTGCCAATGAAACAGCCATTCGTGTTGCCGAGAAGCTCGATTACCGGGGAATCTTATGCGTGGAGTTTTTCGTGCTGGCGGATGGTCAACTCGTCATTAATGAAATTGCGCCGCGTCCGCATAACAGTGGCCACTATACCATTGACGCTTGTGTTACTTCCCAGTTCGAGCAGCAGGTGCGCACACTTTGTGGATTACCGTTGGGCAGTACCGAGATGCATAGCGCGGCGGTCATGGTCAATTTGCTGGGTGATTTGTGGCAATCAGCAGACCCTAACTGGCAACAGCTTCTCCAGCATCCATTTGTCAAATTACATTTGTATGGAAAGCGTGAAGCACGCCCAGGTCGGAAAATGGGCCATTTTACCGTGCTGGACAAAACGGTTAATGCAGCACTGGAACAGGCGTTGGAAATTAAACAATTACTCAATATGAATACGTTTTTATGACCATCAACGAACCTGCGTTATTTGAAACAAGTATAAAAACCCTACCTTTGCTACATCGTGGAAAAGTACGCGATATTTACGCAATTGATAATAATAACTTGTTAATTATACAAACGGATCGCTTATCCGCATTTGATATCATTCTGCCAACGGCTGTTCCGGGCAAAGGCAAAGTACTGACTGCGATTTCAAGCTTCTGGTTTAATAAACTTAGCCATATTATTGCCAATCATATGACAGGCATTCCTCCTGAATCGGTAGTGGCAGGGGCGGAACGTGACCAGGTTGTTGATCGCGCTTTTGTAGTAAAGCGATTAAAGCCACTACCCGTAGAAGCGATTGTGCGTGGTTATGTGGCGGGATCCGGTTGGAAGGATTATCAAAAAACCGGCGCAATTTGCGGCATTTCATTGCCTGACGGTTTGCAGCAAGCCGAGAAACTGCCGGGTGGCGCAATTTTTACCCCTTCTACCAAAGCACAAGCGGGCGCGCATGATGAAAATATATCGATTGAAAAAACAAAACAACTATTGGGGGATACCCTCACGACACAAGTCAGTGA
>JAJFJI010000142.1 GCA_021774205.1 Nitrosomonas sp. | reverse complement strand
GACTGGACATGGCAAACCTACTGGTGGCAAGGTGGGCAGGAGACGCCGGATGAGTACCCGGGAAGTGGTGCGGACAGAACGGCTAATATTAATGCGCCGTGGACTAACTACAACATGTGTACCGCTTACGCACAGACGACGCAGCCGGATAACAAAGGCGATATGAATGTTTGTTTCAATCCCTATTTGGAAACCAGTTCAGGGATACCAGATGGCTTACGTTCCAACTGCGTAACGTGTCATGGAGCAGCTACCGTTGGTACGCCAAAAACCGGTGGCTATCCTGCGACCTATGATCAGCCCGTTGACTTTGGTGACCCAAAATACTTTGGTGGAGCAACCAAAACTGATTTCTCCTGGGCTATTCCTTCCAATGCGCAGCCGCAAAAGAACTAGCAATCGGGGTTATGTGGCGCCCCAATTACTGGGGCGATACAGGCCTTCCCGTGTCAGGGAAGGCCGTTTCTGGAATTCCGGGGTATGTGCTTAATTACGCTAAATTTGCATTGAAAGTGTTAACTGCAATGGAATGCAGGGGTGTATTGGTTCAGTTTTGAAATTAAGAATTTAAAGTGTCCGATGGGGGATTTGTAATTCCCACTATTTTCGGCGACTGATCATGGGTAGATGTTGAATTTTGGGTATTAAAGTAAATTTAGGCTGAGCTGATAAATGAGTTAGTGTATTCTAAATATAGACTGCGGTTTTTTATATAAGGATTACATATGCAAGCAACGGATAATCAGCCGGACTTACCATCGCTCTCTAGGTGGTTTAAAATTTTTGGTATTGTTTTTATTTTGGGAGGTATTGCCGCCTTAATTGCCCCTGCGGGAGCGGGTATTGCAATTGAGTTGTTACTCGGATGGCTATTCTTTGTGGGTGGCTGTATTCAAGTCACAGCTGCATTGACTATACGTAAGCATAAAATGTTTTGGTTTAAATTTCTGTGGGCACTTCTTTTTATATTGGTTGGATTATGGTTATTACTGCGTCCGGCTGAAGGCGTGCAAGCGTTAGCGTTTATTGTTGGAGCACTATTTTTAGCCGAGGGGATAGTGAAGATGGTATTTTCCTGGCAATGGCGCAATGAGCCTAAAATTGGCGGGATACTGTTAAGTGGCTTATTGTCTTTTATAATCGCAATGATATTATTAACTGGTTGGCCGCAGCAATCAGCAACGCTATTAGGCATACTTGTTGGGTTTAACTTATTAGCAAATGGTTTAGTGGTTTTATTGCTGGGTTTTAAAATGGAGATAAGTGTAGAAACTTAACGAAATGGAATACAAAACTAATGTTCCATGAAGGCGTGTCTTCACATCGAGTCAATAGGTTGCAACTGATTTCTGAGCCTGTTAAATAATGCGCACAAAGACTAAACAACCACCGGCTAAAGCCGGTGGGTTTGAGCTACGGACTGAAAGTCCGGATACGCGATAAGCGTCGACTTGGACAGGCTCTTATTTGATCGTCACTGTCAATAAACTTCTGGGATAAACGTCTGGTCACTGAGGGGTGGCCTCACATAACCCTGTTCTTTTTGTCTTGGCGGCAACTTGATCGGTGTGGGAGACAGATCTTCGTAATCAATCACGCTTAGCATATGGGTGATGATATTTAATCGTGCGCGTTTTTTGTCATCACCGTTTATTACATACCACGGTGCCTGCTTTATATCCGTATGCATAAACATCTCATCCTTAGCTCTGGAATATTCTACCCATTTGGAGCGTGACTTCAGGTCCATCGGACTTAACTTCCAGTGTTTGGTAGGATGATAAATGCGAGCCTGAAAACGACGTTCCTGTTCTTCATCGCTCACTGAAAACCAGTACTTAATGAGCAGTATTCCTGAGCGCACCAACATACGTTCAAACTCGGGACAGGAACGTAGGAACTCGTGGTACTCCTCATCTGTACAGAAATCCATGACATGTTCTACACCGGCTCGGTTATACCAGCTTCGGTCCATTAGTACCATTTCTCCGGCTGCCGGCAGGTGCTGAACATATCGTTGGAAGTACCATTGGCTTTTTTCCCTCTCGGTAGGCGCCGGCAAGGCGACCACACGACAGATACGAGGACTCAAGCTCTGGGTTATACGCTTGATGGCGCCCCCTTTACCCGCCGCGTCACGACCCTCAAATATTACGGCTACCTTCATTCTTTTGTGCTTAATCCATTCTTGCAACTTGACCAGTTCGATTTGTAATCGTGCCAGCTCTTTCTCGTACAGTTTTGTTGGTATTTTCATGGGCTTGTTATGGTCTGACTCTGAACGGGTGTTGCCCGGTGAGCCATTCTCGGTCGACTTGCTTTGTGGTTCTTTGGGGGGCTGATTTTTTTTGGCCATGGTGTTCTTCTCCTTTCTTCTCCCGACGGTGTTGCTACTCTGAATGATTGTATCAGTTTACTGTATATGATAAAGCAATCGTCTGTGATTGCATGTTGAATTCTGGCGCTATGTTTTGTTTTTTTTAGCGGATCATTCTAATATTTCTATACGCTGTCGCGTAGTGCCGCGCTCTCCCAGGCGAATGATCTTGATGATTAATGAGACTGAAAAACCGGGGTGAGAGATAACTTTCGAGAATAATGCGATCATTTCATCTTTGTTAATAATTTCTTGCTGGCGTTGTTCTTTAGATAGCGGTGATAGTGTTTCTGCAAACGACCAAGCAGCATCACGAGCTTTTCCCATGCTGAAATTGATAATGGTTTTTTCAACGCTGCCCAGATGTTGATTTAATAATCCCAGTAGCGGCCAAATGTCAGCCAATTCTTTTTGTATATCACTCACCAGGCTTGCCAATACCTGATTGATCTTGTCAAAATCACCTTTCAGATTGGGTAGCTCCTCAGGTGACACGGTTTCTGCAGCAGCAATGCCCAGGTCCAGATTAATATGTGCATTCATGCCCATTAACAGGTGCTGCAATACGATTGGCCACCAGCGTTCGGTTTCATCAAATGCACGCACCCAGGCTTGGGTCGGTGTTTTTCCTGTCTGATGCTGATAACATGCGTGAATATAACGATTGGCGAAGATGACATCGAGGCGTTCCATACGCGGCCCGTCATCAAAGAAATCATCTTCAATGCCTTTCTTAACTTGTATCGTGACCTTGCGGTATAACGCGGCAAAATAACCCATGCGTGAATTATTTTGTTTGGACCATTCAACAATGGCGTTTAATTGATTAATCACATCATCAATCGTGGTTGCAGGTGTTGCAATTGAAGTAGGAAAACTTGTATCAGGCATGTCCTTTCCTTTGGATGTGGTAGCTTCCGAATGATACCCAAAACAAACCACAGTGAAAACACGCACTAAAATGCCATGTCTATTTTAAGTAAGAAGCCGCAACATAAAATTGTACCTTTATTAGCCTTGCTTAAACCTAAAATTCTCAGTTGACCGCGACAGTAATAAGTCATCTCATGAAAAGAATATGCATCTTTTTCACTATGACACGCAGCTTTAAGGGGAAGAACGCGATGATGCTGATAGCCCGCTGTTCTTTCTTTTTTAATGCGTTACAATCCGTTGTAATAACGCGTTATAGCGTCTCTTGCGCCTTGCCAAAAAGAAACAACAACGCACGCTAAACACCCCCCAACTGAGGATTTTAGGTTAAATTCCATGGTGTATTGAGACATGCCGCTATTTTACTAATCACAGCCGTTCCGGGTTGGCGTAAAAGGCGAATGATGCTTCGCTTGTCGGTCCCGCCGGGCTGTTGGTGTTTCAATATTCCACCGGTAACGGATCCAGGCTTCGCCATAGATACCAGGTGGCCACGGAGCGCCAGGGTTGCCATGTTGCGGCGATTGCGTGCATAGCGCTTTTGTCTATTGGCTGATTGGCGTTGTAGTGTATGCGGA
>JAJFJI010000141.1 GCA_021774205.1 Nitrosomonas sp. | reverse complement strand
TGGCGAATCGCTCGGTGGCGCAGTGGCGGCATGGCTTGCTGCACGTGAAAAGCCGGGTATGCTGGTATTGGCATCTGTATTTACGTCAGTACCCGATTTAGCGACACAAATTTATCCTTTCCTGCCGGTTCGTCAAATAGCTCGTTTTGAATACAATACATTTGAAAATTTACGCTCGGTTAGTTGCCCGGTATTTGTCGCCCATAGTCCGCAGGATGAAATTGTGCCCTTTGTGCATGGTCAGGATTTATTCCAGATTGCGCCTGAACCGAAAAAATTCTTGACCTTGCAGGGTGGCCACAATAATGGTTTTATTTTTATGCGCAAAGAATGGAAAATGACATTGGGTGCGTTTATGAGTAAAAACGTGACAAAGTAGTGGGTGAGCGCCAAGTAAAGATTTAATCGCAAAGGAGTATCCTCCGGTGACCGCAAGCAGATTCAGGCAGCTTCTTTTTGGTGTATTCATCGGCCTGGCTGGACTTATGGTAAACCTGACGCCAGTGGGTTTGGCGCTGGAAGAGAAATTCGGTTTATATTGGTTGTTTCAGTTGCGTGGTGCGGTTCCTGCGTCTGATGATGTTGTTGTCATTTCCATTGATCAGCCGTCTGCGACCCAACTTGATTTGCCGATCAATCCTAGGTTATGGCCACGTGATTTGCATGCCCATTTGATTGAAAAATTGGCCAATGCGGGTGCGCGCGTCATTGTTTTTGATCTGATATTTGAAACACCTGGCGATATTCCCGAAAACGATAAGAAGTTGGCTCGTGCAATGCAAAAGGCGGGTAATGTGGTGGTGGTTGAAAGACTGGATATTGAGGAGATGCCATTATTTGCAAGTCAGGCTAATCCGATGCAGTATGGTGCGATAACAGCAGGTACCATTCCACTTTTACCTATGATCGAAATTGCCACATTGGCTCAGGCACCTTTTCTCTTGCCCAGAACGGAAAGCGTCAATGCATACTGGACTTTCAAGACCAGTGCGGGTGATGCGCCTACACTACCAGTCGTCGCACTACAAGCTTATGCGTTGACAGTCTATGATGATTTTATCCGGTTATTGACACATGTGAATCCCGCGCATGCGTCACAGTTGCCAACGGATAAAAAAACGCTGGATATTGAGGAAATAATCTTCACCCTGCGTCATATTTTTGAGAATGAGCCGCAAATGACGCAGCAGATGCGCGCCGAATTACGGCGTGATACAAGTTTGAATGCCCAGGAAAAAAGGAAGATCAATTCACTGATCAACTTATATTCCGGTAGCAAAATGCGCTACCTGAATTTTTTTGGGCCGCCGCGTAGCGTACAAACGATACCCTATCATCAAGCATTGCAGCAACCTGATCATAACCAGGCTACGCCAAGCGATTTTTACGGTAAGGCTGTTTTTATTGGATTCTCGGCTGCTGCCCAGTCTGAGCAGGACAGAATTAGGGACGATTATCACACAGTGTTTTCCAACCTCGATGGACTTACCATTAGTGGCGTTGAAATCGCTGCAACCGCTTTTGCTAATTTGCTGGAAAACAAACCTATCAGGCCTTTTCCATTTGCTGGAAGTTTAGGCCTTCTTTTTCTGTTGGGTTTTACCATGGGCGTTGTTTTTCTAGTGCTGCCTAATCGAAGCGCTACGCTCGTTAGTGTTGTTTTGGTGGCCGTTTATATCGGGAATGCCAGTTATCAGTTCGAAGAAGCAGGGGCTTGGTTGCCTTTGTTTATTCCACTTTTCATGCAATTGCCATTGGCAGTATTCGGATCGTTGTCATTGAAATATTACAACGAAAAACGGGAACGTAAGCAAATTGAGGAACAATTTGGGCGTTTTCTTCCTGAACGGGTGGTTAAGCATATCAAGGAAAGTGCAGGCCAAGTCACCTCCAACAATAAATTGGTTTATGGCGTCTGCTTGGCAACCGATGTTGAGAACTATACACCGCTGTCCGAGAAGATGAGCCCTGGTCGGCTAAGTCAATTGATGAATGACTATTATGCCGTATTGTTTGAACCGGTTGAAAAATATGGCGGTGATGTTTCTGATGTGGTGGGCGATGCGATGTTGGCGCTATGGACAGCCCCGTCTGAAAATTCAGAATTACGGAAGAAAGCATGCTTGGCATCCCTGGACATTGCGGCTTCAGTCGATCGTTTTAACCAAACCGATAATCGACCAAAACTGACCACACGCATTGGTTTGCATTTTGGCGAAATAATACTGGGAACTGTGGGTGCAAGCCGTCATTTCGAATACCGCGCTGTCGGCGACGTCGTGAACACGACCAACCGAATTCAGGGCGCCAACAAAAAGCTTGGAACACGCTTGTTATTGTCCGGTGAAGTTGTTGAAGGCCTGGATGATTTTCTGATTCGTCCATTTGGAGATTTTTTGTTGGTCGGAAAATCATCTCCGGTAAGCCTGGCCGAGCTTGTTGCGCATAAGCAAGCGGCAAGCAGTGAGCAATTGTGGTTGTGTGAAATGTTTGCAAGCACCTTGCAAGCCTATCAGTCACAGCAATGGCAGCAAGCTTGCAATGGTTTTTCAGAAATCCTCAAGGTATTTCCAGATGATGGGCCGACACGATTCTTTTTGAAGCATTGTCAGCAATATAAACTGATGCAACCAGCGGGCGCATGGCCTTCAGTCATCCAAATGACAAGTAAATAACAATCATAATAGTTTTGTGGCTCAACAGTGACAATTGCCACATCCCGTGAAATAAACTTTAAGTATATTTGTAACAAGATTTGATATATGTCAGCGCATAGCTTATCCTTGCAGGAACAAGGGTTATGGTTTTCATAAATTAGATCCGAAGCCTGCATTTGTTTGTTCAAGTAGTTATTTAGGAAGCGGGGAGAGGAGCGTGTTGCTATCTGCTTTCTAATTTTCAATGAATCAGAGAAGGTTATCATGCTAGCTGGCCGGCCAACTGAACTGAATCTGCGTTACGGCGAGACATCAACCATGATGTTTTTTGTTTTTGCTGTCTCAACGCTATTTAGTTTTGCCGGTGAGGTTTCTGCCGCAGCATCCTGTGAATCGAAAGTAGCGCAGATTGTATCGATACAAGGTATTGTTGAACTTCGCCGCGCCGGCCAAACCATTTGGCAGCAGGCAACCATGGACATGATACTTTGCCCAGGAGATATGCTGCGGGTTCGTGCACGTAGCCGGGCGGCATTACGCTTAAGTAATGAAAGCATGTTGCGGCTAGATCAGAAGACTACCATCACATTTCCAGAATTAGCAGAAGACAAAGCCACCTCGCTTGTTGATTTGTTCACAGGCGCGTTGCATATTCTTACTCGAACACCCAAGCCATTCAAGATAAGAACGCCGTTTGTCA
>JAJFJI010000015.1 GCA_021774205.1 Nitrosomonas sp. | reverse complement strand
TGTTGTTCAGCGAGCATGGCATCTTGTTATCGTGTTCGAAATATCTTAAAGTGGAAGCTGATTTGTCAATAGGATTATGCTGTCAGCGCGAGACTATTAAATCGATAATTCAGCCGAGATTAGAAAAAGGACGACATATATCATGACATACACACATAATCAGGTTTTGCCAGAGAGTACCCGAATCGGCGTCTACGAGATTAACGATGTCTTAAAGATCGGGCCGTTTGATATCACCTATCGTGCATGGAATCATCATGTTAAAGAGTGGGTGGTATTGCATGAATATTTTCCTTGCGATTTTGCCATCCGTGGAGAGGGTGGCCTTAATGTCGAGCCAAAGCTTGCAAGCGATAAAGAAAATGTTGAATATGGATTGAAGGAATTTTTGAAACTGGGGGAAATTCTAGCACAAATCGAACACCCCAATATTGCCTTAGTAGAAAACATCCTGCAATTCAATGGAACGGCTTATCTGATTGTGGATTATCAGGAAGGCATGTCACGTTCCGAGCTCGAGTATTTCCCAACAACAGTTACCGAGGCTAAAGCTAGATTTTTTCTGGTATCGATCCTAAATGCGCTCCAGAAAATTCATGGCTACAAAATTTTGCATGGCGGTATCCAACCAGGCGCGATTCGGTTGGGCAAGAAGGGAAAGCCGGTGCTGACCGATTTTGCCGCCGCGCGATTAGCCATTGCTTCGCGTACTGGAGAACTTGACGGCGAATTAAGCGCTGGCTACGCCCCGGCGGAACAATATGAGCGCACGAGTGAACTTGGCCCGGCAACCGATTTTTATGCGCTAGGTGCAACAATGTACCATTGTATTACCCATAACCAGCCGGTTGCAGCTCAAGACCGGTTGATGGCAATAAGTAAAAATGAACTCGATCCGATGGTTTTACGCGCGAGTTCTTTAAGTGCTGCATATAGTGTGAACTTACTGGAAACCATAGATTGGATGCTGCGTCCAAATTATAATGAGCGACCGAAAACAGTGGCTGAGATTTTAACTGCACTTGGTTCGGAAAGTGCCTATGATCAAGCAGAGTCCATTGCTTCCAGGCAGAAAGTCATTAACGTCGGCAATAGAAGTCCGGTTGTTATAGATCGTGCAGGGATTGTTGTCATGACTGGAATAATCGCCTTGCTTGGCGGCGGATTATGGTTTGGTGAGAAAACCGCAGAACACTTGGATGGCACGCCAATTACGGTGACAGATTTACCATTGTTGCAACAAAACACGGATAAAATCGTTGTCAAGTCAGTGAAAAATGAAAAAGTGTTGGTAGCTTTGGTTGATGACGAATTAGGGCAAGAACCTGAACCCGAAAAAATTTCCGAGACGCCTAAAGTAGAAATGCAAGAAGAATCAAAAAAACAGTTGACGAAGGTAGATAAAAAAACGAGACTTAAACCACGTGTTGACGGTAATCAATCGGAAGTTGGAAAAATTCAACAGCTGGTAGTGGTTGACAAATCTCTGTCTTTGCCAAGAAAGCAGATTCCGTCGAAAAAAGCGCCTGATAATAATTCGATTAAATGGTACTTGGACGCGGCTGAAAAAGCCATGGGGGAAATGCGTTTTACCACCCCGGTGGGGAACAGTGCATTTGAGTATTACCAAACGGTTCTTGTTACAGATCCAAGCAATGCGGAAGCGCTTGCTGGGCAGCGGAAAATCGTTGATTGGTATATTCGTCTCATCGAAGAAGCAAAGGCAGAAGGCTTGCCGAATACGGCCCGGGTCTACTTGCAAAGAGCAGAAGCTGTCTTGCCGGATGAGCCAAAGCTGCACCGTATCCGGGTAGAATTAAATCCTAAGGAGAATAACCATTAATTCCGATAACAAATATTTGGCGAATTTCTCTGCGAGAAAAATTAAATGTCGTGCAACGCTGAAAAACCCAAGCTGATAATTGTCTTGGATTTAAGGATAGACCCTTTGTTGCGCTAGAATAGACTTGATGATAATGAACGGGTGTGATTTTTATTAATTTCTTTTTGCGTGAAAATTTGCAGGTTATACTGTTGAATGCGTTATCTTGAATTTCTCTAAACTGCCCTTATCATCTTAAGATCAATATTTTTATATTTTTAACTAATTTATGATTACTCAAGTTAAGGATTCCGAACATCTGTTATTGCCATTGTTGCCATTACGCGATGTGGTGGTATTTCCTCACATGGTGATCCCATTGTTCGTGGGGCGGCCAAAATCCATCAAGGCATTGGAGCTGGCTATGGAGTCAAGTAAAAGCATTTTACTTGTCGCACAAAAATCTGCTGCCAAGGATGAACCTTCTCCCGGTGATCTTTACGATATAGGGAGCGTCGCTAGCCTTTTACAGATGCTCAAGCTGCCAGATGGAACAGTTAAGGTCTTAGTGGAAGGTAATCATCGTGCGCGTATACTGGAGTTAATTGATTCTGAGACGCATTTTTCTGGAAAAGCGTTAGAGCTTTCGCTTGATATTGATGAAAGCCCGGAAATTGAAGCAATGCGTCGCGCGATTTTGACGCAATTTGATCAATATATCAAACTTAACAAAAAAATTCCTCCCGAAATTATTACATCACTTGGTGGAATAGAAGAAGGCGGACGTTTAGCAGACACAATTGCCGCCTATTTGCCACTAAAACTTGAGCAAAAACAAGAAGTTCTGGAAATATTCGATGTGACAAAGCGCTTGGAGCATTTGTTAGGACTTTTAGAAACCGAATTGGATATTCTCCAGGTGGAAAAACGTATTCGCGGGCGAGTTAAACGCCAGATGGAAAAAAGCCAGCGTGATTATTATCTCAACGAACAAGTTAAGGCAATTCAAAAAGAACTAGGTGAAGGTGAAGAGGGCGCTGACCTGGAGGAGATTGAAAAAAAGATAAATGCTGCGCAAATGCCTAAAGAGGCACGAGTAAAAGCCCAAGCAGAGCTAAAGAAGTTGCGTTTAATGTCGCCCATGTCTGCTGAAGCGACGGTTGTCAGGAATTATCTGGACACGCTTATTTCGCTGCCGTGGAAAAAGAAAAGTAAGATCAGTAAAGATCTTATTGCCGCTGAATCGGTTCTTGAAAAAGATCATTATGGCTTGGAGAAAGTTAAAGAACGTATCGTTGAGTATTTGGCGGTTCAGCAACGTGTCGACAAGATGAAAGCGCCGATTCTTTGTCTGGTTGGGCCACCAGGTGTTGGTAAGACTTCATTGGGTCAATCCATTGCACGTGCCACAAACAGGAAATTTGTCCGTATGTCATTAGGTGGTGTACGTGATGAAGCAGAGATTCGTGGTCATCGTCGCACATACATTGGGTCGATGTCCGGCAAGATACTGCAGAATATGGCTAAAGTAGGTGTCAAGAATCCCTTATTTCTACTTGATGAAGTAGATAAAATGGGCATGGACTTTCGTGGAGACCCATCTTCTGCATTGTTGGAAGTGTTGGATCCGGAGCAGAATGACTCGTTTGTTGATCATTATGTTGAAGTCGAGTATGACTTGTCGGACGTTATGTTTGTCGCCACTGCCAATACGTTAAATATACCGCCAGCGTTATTGGATCGTATGGAAGTGATTCGATTAGCAGGTTATACCGAAGATGAAAAGTTAAATATTTCCACGCGTTATCTGTTATCTAAGCAGATGGAGAATCATGGTCTCAAGGATGATGAGCTGACGATATCCGAATCTGCGATACGTGATATTGCCCGTTATTACACAAGAGAGGCTGGTGTACGTGCCATGGAGAGGGAGATCTCTAAGATTTGTCGTAAAGTGGTCAAGGCGCTGCTGCTCAAAGGTAATAAAAAAGGCAAGATCACTATCAACACGCGCAATTTGGATAAATACTTGGGTGTGCGTCGTTATACTTATGGTATTGCTGAAGAAAAGAATCAAGTTGGGCAAGTATCTGGCTTGGCCTGGACGGAAGTAGGTGGAGAGTTGTTGACGATTGAAGCCGTTGTGTTGCCCGGCAAAGGTAAGACTATTACGACGGGTAAATTGGGCGAGGTTATGCAAGAATCAATTCAGGCTGCATTGTCTGTCGTTAGAAGCCGCTCGCAAGTATTGGGGATTGCAGAGGATTTTTATCAAAAAAATGATATCCATATTCACTTGCCGGAAGGTGCTACACCTAAGGACGGCCCAAGCGCGGGGATTGGGATCTGTGTGGCAATAGTGTCGGTATTGACGGATATTCCTGTGCGAGCATCTGTCGCTATGACAGGTGAGATTACCCTGAGAGGCGAAGTATTACCTATCGGCGGTCTTAAGGAGAAATTGCTGGCGGCACGTCGCGCAGGAATTAAGGATGTATTAATTCCAGAAGAAAACGTTAAAGATCTAATGGATATTCCGGGAAATATAAAAAATGAACTAAATATCCATCCAGTTAAATGGATCGATCAAGTTCTTGAACTGGCTCTAGAGCATAAACCGAAAACGCTTGCTGACTCTGTGACTACGACATCACTAACGACTGCAACTAAGGAGAAGTCAGTGGATAGTGTCATTAAGCACTAATTAGCGTGCTCGAGAATAAAGAGGATTTTAATCGCTCTTCATTCAGAATTTTCGCAAACATAGCCTAACTAAGCTACGTTTGCGGAATTATCAATGAGCTTAGTTGTTAAGCTTTAGTACACCATCAATCAACTTTACCTTATCGCCACTATGAAAATGTGGCGCGGTTTGTTGTTTAATAATCGTCTGGGTGCCATCATCCATGGTTATGCCGATGTCGTAGTTCATCAGGTGGTTAGCTCGCCCGCCGTTAAAATGGTGATCCGGGGGGTAAGTGCCCCTGCCCATATTGGTGTCAGTGGGATGGTCTTTGTGCGCTTCCCCTCTGAAAATCTTGCTTGCAATTACTCCGCGAATGATACCCCCTGCAATAATGTCTGCGGCATATCCAGGTCCAATAAAATCAACAATACCACAATCCATGCATTCTGAAGGTTGTTGGTATCCGCGAATGATTCCTGCGTCTGTACTTTTAATACTTACGCTATTCCTGCTTGGAAATGTTGAGCCAACACGACTGACAGTCCTTATAGGCATATTGAATTCTGGCTTTCGTCTTGGAGTGATTGTGTGGTTTTGCCTATTTGGACTGTTTTGTTCAACAAACTTATTTTCAACATAAGTTGATTGGCCGAATACGCTTTTTTCAGAAATGCCTGGTATTAGGCCGGTCACAATCATACTAAAAATAAGCTTAGAAACAATAGTAATTCGGATTTCTAGACAAATTTTATCTTTTTCTTGGGGCATAACAAATCTTATCGACCAATTTGTATCTTACTTTACCGATAAATTTCTATGCTGCCTTAACCTTCAACCGTGTTGTTTAAGAAATCTTTATGCTGACCGATTCAAGCTTGCATCTCATCAAATCGTATTCAATATTCAGAACGTTATAACAGGCAATTTTCTGCGTCTTTGACGGTGACATGCTGAGTTGCTTTAATTAATAAGATAATCCCGGTTCCGCTACAAGTAATATTGGGCGGTGGATTAACATGGACGCCGGTTTCATTGATATAAGCCATTGGAATTCCTGCGTCAGCTGTAACAAAACGGCAAACGATGTCAGCCCAGACTTTTTCATTGAAGAAAAAATCCAGACGTATCATGTGATCGTCCTCATGTATAAAAAGGTTTTCCAGTACTTCTTCCGTGCCAGTTGCAACCAGCGAGCGAACCAGCAGTTCGGGGTAGGCTCTAACCGGACGAATAACAACGTCAGCACCCAATTTTTTCATGCGTTCACGGTTAATGTCTTGAGATACTTCGACGATAATTGTCGCGTTGGTGCCGATATCGCGGATTCGGCTTAATACATCGAATGTCAGGCTGTCAGAGATGGGGTCAGTAGCATCTGTGGCGATGAGGATTATAAACTTAGCGGTGGCGACATTTGCCGCCTGTAAGTTGTCATTGTTCTCGGCAACGCCGCGATGGTGGACAACCCCTTTGCTGGAGATGGAGTCGGGCAATCCTTTTTCATATTTTCTGGTCAGAATCTGTATGGGAATTGCTTCAAGTTCTGGCGTCGACCTTATTTGTTCGATTAAATGCAACAAATATTGTTCGGTGTTGTCGTTCGGCGTATTGATTATTAATAGGTGGTTTTTCATATCTTCCCATCTCCATAAACCTTTTATCTTTCTATTGCGAATCAGTGTTCGATAGTCAAAAAACTCTGCGGCAAGCTGCGCCAGCAATGTAATCGCAAAAATGTAAAGAAAAACAGCCGTAACAACTCTTCCTTGCCATGTGGCGGCGGAATAATCACCGTAACCGACCGTGGTGACCGTTGTAATGGATAACCACAGGGCATTACCAATAGACATTTTCTCCAACGCCATCATCCCTGCGGTATGAATAAGAATCAGCGCAACAAGCAATACTGTAGTTTTAATCAGCCTGAATAGAAAACGTTTTTCATAAAAAGGAGAGTACCTTAAATAAAGTCTGCGTTTCCAGTATGAGCGAATTAAACGGCTTTGTATCATGTTCGTGATTTTCGCTGCTATTAAAAACTGTATAGCATTGCGCAAAACTTACTGTACGGGACAAAATGATGTTCAAACAATACACGATCACTCTGCATATACAAACTTGTTAATAGAAAAAAACGGAAAGAGATATGAAGTATTGGCGCGATTATACTTATCGGGTGCTTGCGTAATGGTGGAACTGGCGTCAGTGGTGTTTGGCGTCGTTGGTGTGTTTGAAGGTTTCATGGTCTTTGCAGCTCGCCTAAGGTACGATACGTAAATTAACACAACGAATCGTACGGAATATTCAAGACATGATGAAGATTTTTACTCCGCTCGTTTTCGCATGCGCAATATTCTGGCTCGCAGCCTGCTCTGGTAGCGGAGAAAATGATCTAACCCAAGCGCCTGTTCCCCGGGTTAAAACGGTTCAGGCTAGTATGGATAGTCAGTCTGTGCGGGAGCTTTCAGGGATTGTGCGTGCTCGCTTTGAAACACCGGTAGCTTTCCAACTTGACGGGCGCATTGAGACACGGCATATCAATGCAGGACAACATGTGGCAAAGGGTCAAGTACTGTTTGAGTTGGATACACGTGACCTGAAACAATCCATCCATGCCACCAAAGCTGAGCATGCAGCCGCACAGGCAGCGTTGGCCACAGCGACAGCTGATGTCGGGCGTGATAGAAAGTTATTGATTGAAAACTTTATCAGTCGACAAGCTCTCGAACGCACCGAGCTGGCCGAACGAGAGGCTAGAACCCGGCTCAATGCAGCGCAAGCACAATTGCGACAAGCGCGTAATGCCTTGGGTTATGCCAACTTGCGTGCCGAAGCACCGGGTATATTGATTGAGGTGAGCGGCGAACCCAGTCAGGTTGTTGCCTTTGGGCAAGCGATTGCGGTGTTGGCTCAAGATGGCGAGCGAGAGGTTGAAGTATTTTTTCCTGAAGACATCAAACCACGCGAAGCAGGCACTGTGCGTCTCGCTGATGGTAGCTTGCTTGCCCTGAAACTACGCGAATTCGCTGGTGCAGCGGACACTGCTAGCCGCACATGGCGCGCTCGCTACCGCATCACGGAAGACAATCATGATTTGTCATTGGGGGAAGTGGTGCGAACGCGTTTTGTGAAAGATGTCGGTGCTGACAAAACATTGAAAGTCCCGCTCGGTGCACTGGATGAGCGAGGTGAGGGAGCACGAATTTGGCAGCTACTCGACCAACAGGCACAGCCAGTACCCGCACAGATCATTGCGCTAGATACCGAGCATGCATGGGTCGCCGCTGATCTGCCGGAAGGTAGCCGCATCATTGCACTGGGCGTCAATCAACTCAAACCAGGTATGGCTGTACAGGCGCTGACGCGGTGAGCTTTCCTAATCTTTCCGCGCTTGCCGTACGTGAGCGCTCAGTCACCCTGTTTTTTATCCTGTTTTCAGTGATTGCAGGCATCTATGCCTTTCTTTCGCTTGGCCGTGCTGAAGATCCCGCCTTCACGGTACGCATTATGGTGGTATCGGTAGTCTGGCCAGGCGCTACCGCGGAGGAGATACAAGATCAGGTGGTAGATCGATTGGAGAAACGCATTCAGGAAGTCGAACACCTCTACCGCATTGAAACCAGCATTCGTCCCGGTCGTGCCGATCTACAGGTAGAGTTTCACGACTATGTC
>JAJFJI010000140.1 GCA_021774205.1 Nitrosomonas sp. | reverse complement strand
CAAATGCACCGGCAGATAAGACGACCAGTGCTGGGCGCAAACGTTTTCCACCACTATTAATAATGTATTCGCTGACCTGACGTACGAGCGCAACGTGAGAATGAAGTTTTTCTCGAATAACGTTGTCTACGGCGCTCATATCCCGGGCGATAAAGCTTCTTATTTGTTCGATTGACACAATATTACCTTGAATAAAACGCTATGGTAGGAATGACAATGCCAACGTGTCAAGCATAATGGTGTAATCAATGCAATTTTCCCGCACAAGATAGCACCAATTAGGTATAATCCCCGGTTCTGTAAAAGTGATGTATGGAGTCATATATGTATGCGGTTATAAGAACCGGTGGTAAGCAGTATCGTATTCAAGTTGGTGAGAAATTAAAAGTAGAACAAATAGAAGCACAGAGCGGTAGTGAACTCATCCTTGACCAGGTACTGATGGTCGCTGATGGTGAAAAAATTTCAATGGGAGATCCACTTGTTGAAGGCGCGACAGTAAGCGCCACAGTTCTTGGTCAGGGCCGTCACGACAAGATACGTATTTTTAAGATGCGTCGCCGTAAACATTACCAAAAGCATCAGGGTCATCGGCAAAACTATACTGAAATCCAGATTACTGGTATTGCATCGTAAGGAGTATTTATTATGGCACATAAAAAGGCAGGTGGTAGTTCAAGAAACGGTCGCGATTCACAGTCCAAACGGTTAGGGGTGAAAAGGTATGGTGGAGAGGTGATTCCAGCCGGAAGCATCATCGTCCGTCAACGTGGAACCCAGTTTCACCCGGGTGAAAATGTCGGAATGGGCAAAGATCATACCTTGTTCGCAAAAATTTCAGGTAAGATAAATTTCACGATTAAAGGTGAAAAGAAACGAAGAATGGTGAATGTTGCCCCGGTTTAAATTTGCATTATTTTTTCCTAAATATAGTGAGTTTTTTTTGCTTCATCAGAAAGCCCCGTCTGACAAATGATGGGGCTTTTTTTGTTTTTGTTGCGCCGTATGGCCAGCTATACTTTTTAATGGTTCGAGAAGCTAATTTAAATAACTGATGAAATTTATTGATGAAGCAGCAATTGAGGTATATGCCGGCAAGGGGGGTGATGGTGTCGCCAGTTTTCGCCGTGAAAAATTTATTCCCAAAGGGGGTCCAGATGGTGGTGACGGGGGGAGAGGTGGCAGTATTTATGCCGTTGCCGATCGTAATATCAATACGCTGATTGACTATCGCTATGCCCATATTTTTCGAGCCAAGAAAGGACAGAATGGACGTGGTTCGGATTGTTATGGCAAAGGCGCAGATGACATTATTTTACGGATGCCGGTGGGTACCGTCATTACCGACCGTGCGACGGGAAATCTTATCGTTGATATGGCGAGTAATCAACAAAAAGTATTGTTAGTTAAAGGCGGATCTGGCGGACTTGGTAATTTACATTTCAAGTCCAGCACCAACCGCGCACCGCGTCAGTTTACTCAAGGCGAATCCGGACAAGAATTTGAGCTTAAACTTGAATTGAAAGTGCTGGCCGATGTCGGTTTGCTGGGGTTGCCAAATGCGGGTAAATCTACGCTGATTCGTGCCGTTTCCGCCGCGCGTCCGAAGGTGGCTGATTATCCATTTACCACATTAAAACCCAATCTGGGCGTGGTTCGCGTCGACCAAAATCGCAGCTTTGTCATGGCGGATATTCCTGGTTTAATTGAAGGTGCGGCTGAAGGTGCTGGATTAGGTCATCGCTTTTTGAAGCATTTGACACGAACCCGGTTGATCCTACATATGGTGGATATGGTGCCGCTGGATGAAAATATTGATCCAGTGCAAGAAGCTAAGGCGTTGGTAGCAGAACTTAGCAAATACGATGAAACGCTCTACCAAAAGCCACGTTGGTTGGTACTCAATAAGGTTGATATGTTGCCGGAAGATAGACGCGAACAAATATGCAGCGATTTTATTCGTAAGCTAGGCTGGAAAGAAAAAAGTTTTGCCGTCTCGGCACTCACGGGGAAAGGCTGTAAAGCGTTGACATACGCCATTATGGAACATTTAGAACAAAAAATAGCCGAAGTGGAAGGTTAGTTTAATAGTAATTGCGCAGACCATCGCAGTAACCGATAAGCTGAATAGATGCGTTTAATAACGGTATTATCAGCCTAAGTCCATTCGTTTGCCACGAAAACATGCAATCCATTCTAAAAAAATCGCGACGCATTATTGTCAAAGTTGGCAGCAGTCTTGTCACAAACCAGGGCAGGGGGCTTGACCATGCAGCGCTGGCGTGTTGGGCAGCACAAATTTCCAGACTGAAACAGATGGGCAAGGAAATTGTACTTGTTTCTTCTGGCGCTGTCGCTGAAGGGATGCAGCGTCTAAATTGGGGGAAACGCCCGACCGCCTTATATGAATTACAGGCAGCCGCCGCTGTCGGACAGATGGGGGTAGCACAAGCTTATGCTTCCTGTTTTAGTCAATATGAATTACAGACTGCGCAAGTCCTGCTGACCCATGAAGATTTATCCGATCGCAAGCGTTATCTCAATGCGCGCTCGACGCTGACAACACTATTAAAATTAAATATTATCCCAATTATTAATGAAAATGATACGGTCGCAATCGAAGAAATCCGTTTCGGTGACAATGATACCCTGGCAGCACTGGTAACTAATCTGGTTGAAGCGGATGTGCTTGTTATTCTCACTGATCAAGCTGGGTTGTTTACTAGTGATCCGCGTAAGAACCAGCAGGCGAAGCTAATCGATGAAGTCAGTGCGAGTGACCCAAAAATTGAAAAAATGGCAGGCAGCATTGGTAGCAGTATTGGAAGAGGGGGTATGTTGAGCAAGGTTGTTGCAGCGAAACGTGCAGCGCGTAGTGGTGCGCATACAATAATTGCTTCGGGTCACGAAAAGGATGTGTTGATTCGCCTGGCCCAGGGAGAATCCATCGGTACCCGGTTGCTGGCAAGAATACCTGTGTTGGCGGCGCGCAAACAATGGCTGGCCGATTATTTGCAGATGCGTGGGCAAGTGACACTGGATAATGGCGCAGCAAAGGCATTGTTAGAAGATGGCAAGAGCCTCTTGCCGATTGGCGTTACCAATGTCAGTGGCGATTTTGAACGGGGAGAAGCGGTTGCGTGCCTTGATCTGCAAGGTCGGGAAGTTGCTCGTGGATTAATTAACTACAGTGCTTTTGAAACGCAGAAAATCATGCGAAAAGCAAGTCGCGAAATCGAAACAATCCTGGGCTATGTTGACGAACCAGAGCTCATTCATAGAAATAATCTGGTTCTGTTGTAATGAACCTAAAATCCTCAGTTGACCGCGACAGTAATAAGTACTCTCATGAAAAGAAGACGCATATTTTTTACTATGACACTCAGCTTTAAGGTGAGGAACGCAATGCTGCTTATAGCACGTCGTTCTTTCCTTTTTTACGGCGTTGCAATTCGTTGTAGTAACGAGTTATACCGTCTCTTGCACCTTGCTAAAAAGAAACAACAACGCAGGTTAAACACCACCCAACTGTGGATTTTAGGATGAATTGTCTTACGATGACCTAACATTTCACGTTAGGTATGTGCAGAAATGGATATGACACTATCGGAAATCAACAAAGGCCGGATCGCGGCGATTGACTGGATGCGTGGCATCGTGATGATATTGATGGCGCTTGACCATGCTTCAGGGATTTTTAACGAAGGACGTATTTTTGCTGATTCGATCCTGCTTTATGAGACAGGCAGTATTTTTGCAACGGATCAGTTTTTGACACGTTGGATTACGCAT
>JAJFJI010000139.1 GCA_021774205.1 Nitrosomonas sp. | reverse complement strand
CAAATCTATTCCAATTATTGTAATCTTCATTACGGACCTCCCTTATTTACAGTTAAATAATTAGGGCACCTGGATGCCGGTAAAAAATTTGTACTCCCGTACAAATTTTAAAGCAAGGTAGGTCCATTCCATTAGTCTGGGTCGTAAGCCGACTGTACGATTTGAACGTGCTTTAAGTCCCAAAATGATCGCGTCTGAGCCAATACATATTATCAAACTTCCTTCCATCGCCACTTGGCTTAGGAAGGCTGAAAAAAAAGATTGTACTTATGCACAATGTTTAACCTAAAATCCTCAGTTGACCGCGACAGTAATAAGTCATCTCATGAAAAGAAGACGCATATTTTTCACTAGGACACGCACCTTTGAGGTGATGAACGCGATGATGCTGATAGCACGCCGTTGTTTCTTTTTTACCGCGTTGCAATTCGTTGTAATAACACGTTATACCGTCTCATTGCACCTTGCCAAAAAGAAACAACAACGCACGCTCAACACCACCCAACTAAGAATTTTAGGATTAATAAAATACGCTGACCCTTAACCCAAGAGATTATAACAAATCAAAGATAGGACATAATATGAACATCATCCGGTTTCTCGATGCATCAGGTAACATCCAACATGGCGAACAAATTGACGAACGATCAGCCCGACTCATCAAAGGCAACATTTTTGAAACCTATAACACGACTGATAACATCGTAAAAACTGAGAAGCTATTGGCACCTCTCGTCCCGACAAACATACTTTGCATTGGACTCAATTATCGGCATCACGCCAAAGAAACAGGCGCCCAAGTCCCTGAACATCCGATTCTTTTCATAAAATCTTCAAATGCGCTTCATAATCCAGGTGATCCAATCATCATTCCCAACGTAGCGCCGCAAGAGGTGGACTACGAATGCGAATTGGCTGTAATCATTGGCAAGCCCGCAAAAAACGTCACTCGCAACAATGCGCTGGAATATGTATTTGGATACACATGTGCGAATGATATCAGTGCGCGAAGATGGCAGAAGCACGGAGGCGGAGGTCAATGGTGCAGAGGCAAATCATTCGATACGTTTTGTCCGCTTGGGCCGTGTCTAGTTACTGCCGACGAAATCCCCAACCCGAACAACCTCAAAATCAGAACTATTCTCAACGGCGAGACAATGCAAGACTGGACAACATCTGACATGATCTTTGACGTCCCAGCTCTGATTAGCTTTTTAAGTCAAGGCACGACACTTCTGCCTGGCACAGTCATACTAACAGGGACACCACAGGGCGTTGGGTTTGCACGCACACCACGGGTTTTTCTAAAAGCTGGAGACGAAGTCACAATCGAAATTGAACATATCGGCGCACTAACCAATCCTGTGCTGGATGAAACTCAAACACCATGAGGAACCATTGCGAACCAATGATTTTGTAGAATTGAGGAAAAGTCACGGTTTCATCGTATTGACCCACTCCAAAATCCATATTCCAAGAAAAAATGCTGCAAAAAAACTAAACCTGGTAAACCGCCCCCAGAATCCGCTTTCCCCCAGCCCCAGTAACAGCTGGCAGATTGCCAGGCAGTCCCAAAATTGCTTGTTTTGCCAACCAAGCAAATGCATATCCCTCCACCCAGTCAGCATCGACGCCCAGGTTATCGGTTAATGCGACTCTTTTTTCGGGCAAGGCTTCTTTTAAATGAGAAACTAGCGCATTATTGCGTGCGCCTCCACCGCAAATATAAATTTCTTTAGTATTTGGGCAGTAATCAAGGATTGCGCTAGCAATTGACCGTGTTGTCAGTTGCAGTAATGTTGCCTGGACGTCCTGTGGCACTTCATTACCAACCAAATTATTTTCCAACCAGCTTAAATTAAACAGGTCTCTTCCGGTACTTTTGGGTGGCGGAAGTGCAAGGAATTGGAGCGCCAAAAGCTTCTCAAGTAGCACAGGAATGGCTTGGCCGGTGGCTGCCCATGCACCCTCTTTGTCATAAACCTTACCTGTATGACGATGGCACCAGGCATCCATCAGTAAATTTCCCGGACCACAGTCAAAGCCGGTAACGGCTTTACCCGGTTCGAGGCTGGTGATGTTGGCAATGCCGCCGATGTTAACAATAACGCGATGACAATGTGAAGAATCAAAAATCGCTTGATGAAAGGCAGGCACTAATGGCGCACCCTGCCCGCCAGCAGCAATATCTCGGCTTCTAAAATCAGCGACGACTGAAATCCCAGTCAGTTCGGCCAACAGCGCGGGATTAACCAACTGAATTGTGTAGCGGTTTTCTGTTTCAGGACAATGTCGTATGGTCTGGCCATGACAACCAATCGCGACAATGTTTTCTGACGCTAGGTCACTGTTCTCAAGCAGACCATTAACGGCGTTGGCATATAAATGAGATAGTTGATTACTGAGTATTGCGGCGCGGTGCAATTCATCATTTCCTGGCTGATGCAAGGCCAGCAACTGATCGCGCATGAATTCGTCATAGGGAAGAAAAAATGTCTGGTGTAGCGATGGGGATGTCGAACTAAAATCTGCCAATACTGCATCGACACCATCCAGGCTTGTGCCTGACATGATCCC
>JAJFJI010000138.1 GCA_021774205.1 Nitrosomonas sp. | reverse complement strand
AACGTCCACGCCAACGGTGAAGTGAACAATACTTTTAGTTCTTTTCGGACAATAGTTACAATCATCTGATTATAAGTCTTCCGTCTGTGCTTTATTCGACGTAAGTTTCGAAAACAAAGCCTCCAGACTTATCTCACGCTGTTTCATTCCAACCATCGTATCACCAAATATAATACGTCCATGATACATAATGTGTACTCGATCACACACACTTTCAACTTCTGACAAAATATGCGTAGAAAGTATCACGCTTCGCGCGGCGCCCAACTCACGAATCAAGCTGCGGATTTCACGCACTTGGTTGGGATCAAGGCCCACCGTTGGCTCGTCAAGAATAATTACGTCAGGATCATGAATAATTGCTTGCGCAATCCCAAGGCGTTGTTGATAACCTTTTGACAACAGGCCGATCAGGCGACTACCCATCGCAGTCAAACCACAACGCTGCTTGACAATATCCAGCGCTGCATGAATCTTGTCACGACCGATGCGATGTAGCCGTGCAGCAAACTGCAAATATTCATTCACTGTCATTTCCTGGTATAGCGGCGGCATTTCAGGCAAATAGCCAATATATGCTTTAGCGTCACGCGGTTTACCCAGCAAATCAACGCCACAGACCGCCAAACTACCAGCACTTGGTGCAAGGTTGCCCGTGAGCATGCGCATGGTCGTTGTTTTACCTGCACCATTTGGGCCAAGCAACCCCAATACCTCACCACGCTTCAGCTCGAGATTAACACCTCGCACCGCAGCATGACCGCCGAAATCACGGCTTAGGTTATACGCAGACAAGGTTACAGTCACATTTTTCTCAGTCATCGAAAATTCTTTACTTTATATTGCTCGGAAAAGTGCCGAAAACAGGAACAAGAAAAGGAATTGCCAAGTCCATCACTGCCACATTGCACAGTCATCTTTCAAAAAATCATAGAAAGGTGTAGCCTCTGGAGGTGCGTACAATACAAAATCTTTACTCGCCCACCATGAATAATACCAAGTTAGCAAGTCATGTCATATGGAGAATATGGCTGGTCAGTACAAGCTTAATCTTATTGTCGGCATGCACGTTAAACAAGCAATATCACACACAATATGATACCTGTCGCACGACAACTCCCCAAGCTGAATGCAAATCCAGTACCGTTGTTGATTTTCAGGACGCCGCCGATCCGGACGCAAACTACTCCCTGGGCTTCATTGAGTTTGATGATCAAGGACAACTCCATGATCGCAAACAACTATCATACTTAATCGACGACCTTTACAGTAGAGCCGCTGATGATAGCTTGATCATTATGTTATTCGCACATGGTTGGCAACATAATGCACAACATAATGACCGTTATGTGATTAATTTTCACGAAACATTACGAATGTTAAGCCAGGAGGAATCACAAGCTGCCCGCATGGAAATGCGCGAAACTCGGCAAATTGCAGGCGTTTATTTGGGTTGGCGCGGCCGCTCTGTGGACATACCTGTTATTAACGCCACCACATTTTGGGAACGAAAAAATACCGCCCACACCGTGGGAAGCGGTGGCGTTGCTGAAGTTTTGTCACGCCTTGAAGAAATCCGAAATCTCAAATCCAGCATTGATCAGACACAGCCAGTTACGCAAACTCGCCTAGTCATCCTTGGTCACAGCTTTGGCGGCGCCATCGTATATACTGCTTTATCGCAAATACTCATGGATCGTTTTGTGCAGACAAAAGGGCCTGTCGGCATTGCATCCGATGCCCGGGGATTTGGTGATTTAGTCGTACTGTTAAATCCAGCTTTTGAAGCGACACGATTCCTAAGCCATAGACTGATGTCTAATGAAAGGGGGCATTATTTTGACAGTCAATTACCCGTGTTGGCTGTCTTGACCTCCGAATCGGATTGGGCGACAAAATATGCATTTTGGGCAGGACGCGCCGCATCCACGCTATTTAACACTTACAAAGATATTAAATACGTCAATAAAGCGACTAACAAGGAAGAGATTATCAGCGAAGGAAGTGCAAATCGCACTGCCATTGGCCATTTTAAACCCATTGAAACACATTTTCTTGAATATAAATCCGATGCAAAAGTTGAAGACAACATGGTCATCTACCAACGAGTACAAGCAGAATGGGATGCGGACGCACCCAATACCAGCATTGAGTTTAATTACTCAATGCTGCATCACAAAAAAAACTCAGTTGGCCATAATCCTTATCTGATTATTAAGGTAGATAAACGAATCATCCCAAATCATAGTGATATTTTCAGTAATGAAGTCGGCGATTTCATTCGTCACTTTATCTTGCTATCTGTACAAGATGATTGATTAGCCGCAGGTTGTAGACTGAAGTTCCTTTAATTACCATTCGTTGCTCAATTAGTTTATTGGTTACATCTTTTAGCTAACACTTTTTCCCGCAACAATAATAGAATAGATGCCCACCACCCCAAACGGCATCAATGTGCCTAAAATAGTGGCGCAATAACTACAAAAAACAGCGAGAAGCGTCCGATACGAAGATTACAACGATTGGTATCGATCTTGCAAAAGAAGCGTTTCAGATTCACGGTGCCGATGGCCAAAGCAAGATAACAAAGCTCTTTGCCAATTTAGAGTCCTGCCTGCGCTGAGTTCGGTATCGTGATGCCTCAGGGGAGCCGATCGATCAGCAAACGCATGCCGGCATCCAACTACGGTTTTTTATATTTATTCTTCCGTTGCAGCACTTAAATATTAGCTGGTTTTTTGATGGCACTTTTGGATTCATCAGATGGGGTATTATCAAATGCTTAAAGGTACCGCAGTGACTGTGTGTCGAATTTAATTCTCATAGGATTTTCCCACCATTATATAGCAAACCCCCGCATAATTATCTCTGGACGAAGACGTTCTTATGGCAATAAAATACACTTTTTTCAATGGGATGGAACATACTGGCGATTCTGCTGGAGAATAAAAGTGCAGAACCTCAGGTATCGCTATTTTTGACTGATATTAATACTATGGACACAAACAACTATATTAACCTGGCAAAAACTTATGTCGCATTGTCGAATAAACACAATCTCGACCTTATCGCGCAAATGTTTGCCGGCGATACAACTTACTATTCATCCTATTTTGGTGAGTTTAAAGGCTGCGTAGCCATCAATGAAATGATGATCAGT